>JAYVXJ010000521.1:0-1595 GCA_043785285.1 Chitinophagaceae bacterium | reverse complement strand
AAATTTTTCAGTTCCGAAAAATAAATTGATTGCCTTTCCCGGGCTAGCCGGATCTGCCTATGCAAACCGCTACGTTATTGGAAAACCGCTGGGCATTGTGCATGGATTTAAGGTAACGGGGGTCAACCCGGCAACAGGTGTCTATGCGTTTGCCGACAGTAAGGGAGGCCTGACAGATAAGCCGGTATACCCGGATGATCTCTATACTGATAAAAAGCTAAAACAGGATTTCTTCGGTGGACTCGAAAACAGTTTTTCATTTATGGGATGGCGGATGGATATTTTTTTTCAGCTGGTAAAACAGACCGGTCGAAATTATATGTATTCCCTATTTCAGCTCCCGGGAACGCTCGGAAATCAGCCGGATGAAGTCACCCGCCGGTGGCAGAAACCGGGAGACCAGGCGCCAATACAGAGATACAGCCAGAATTACGGGTCCATGGCTTCATCGGCTTTTTTCAACATCAATTATTACGGAGAGAATACGGTGGTGGACGCTTCTTTTATTTCCTTAAAAAACGTCGCGCTTTCTTACGAACTGCCAGCTGCATCCTTGAGAAAATATCGTGTCCGTTCATTTAGGATTTATATCCAGGCCCAAAACCTACTGACCATCAGCCATTTTACCGGCCTCAGCCCGCAAACCCAAAGTTTCAATAATATTCCGCTGCTGACTACGGCCACAGCAGGATTTCAAATCAGCTTTTAATCTATCAACAATGAAAGCCAGCATAAAAATAATTGTTTTACTCGCCCTGCTGTCACTAGCCGGTTGCCAGAAATTCATCAGCGTTGCGCCGCCCAAAACAGCCCTGGTCAGCAGCAATGTTTTTGAGAGCGATGCGTCGGCCGAGAGTGCGCTTAGCGGTATTTATAGTAAAATGATGGAATCCAGTACCGGTGCTTTTTCGGGTGGTGGATCGGCTTTCGGTCCCTTGTGCGGCCTGGCCGCTGATGAACTGAAGAATTATTCGACGCAGCAGGAGCCACCTCAATTTTATCAAAACGCCATTTCGCCGAATAATGGCCTGCTGGTAAATGGTCTTTGGGGAACAACCTACCAGTATATTTATGCGCTGAATGCCCTGCTGGAAGGTGTAAGTTCCGCCAAAACGCTTTCACCAGGTGTGCGCACGCAAGTGAGCGGGGAAGCCAGGTTCCTCCGGGCTTTTTATTATTTCTATCTGGTTAATTTATTTGACAGTGTGCCGCTGATCACAATAACGGATTATCTAACCAATCAGCAACAACCCAGGTCAACGGTTGCGGCCATTTATCAACAGATCGGAACCGATCTGCAGGAAGCGCAACAGGCATTCGGGAACCATCCGGACCTACCGGGATCTGTGCGCCCGGGACTGGCAGCGGTTCGTTTTCTTCAGGCCAGGGTATTCTTATACCGCCAGGATTGGGCTGATGCCAAAAAAGCCTGTGACGATGTATTAGCGTCTTCTGCCTTTTTTCTTGCCCCGGACCTGGACATTGTATTTCTGAAAGAAAGCCCGGAAACCATTTGGCAGCTCATGCCGGTCTATCCTGATGTAAATACCTGGGATGGGCGTTATTATATACTTAATGATTATCCCCTGAACGGG
>JAYVXJ010000520.1:0-1597 GCA_043785285.1 Chitinophagaceae bacterium | reverse complement strand
GAACTGGAAAAAAGAGTGGACAGCGGAAATATGAAAGTTGCTTTTAGTCTCTACCCGGTTAGCATGGACCAGTTGTTTAACATTGCCGATAGTGGCCAGATCATGCCGCCCAAGAGCACCTGGTTTGAACCCAAACTCCGGGACGGCCTCTTAACACACCTGATCCGGTAGGCATTTGTATTTTTACGAAACAATTAATTAACCCGTAAGCCGTTTTTTTAAGCGTTCGGCCTATATTCAACACATGAAAAAAGTCCTGTTCTTTACCGGTCTCTTTTTACTTAGCTTTTCTGCCTTCACGCAATCGGCAGATTCTCTTCACAAGGTGGCCAAAAGTTATATGTGGAGCGGCGATTATCCCAATGCTATTATCGTATTAACCCATGCGTTAAAAGAAGACCCGGATAACCTGGCCATGCAAAAAGATCTGGCTTTCACGTATTACCTGCAAAAGAATTACAGCGCTTCTGTAGAAGCAGGTAGAAAGCTCATCGACAGAAAAGATGCGGATGAGCAGTGTTACCAGATCCTGGGCATGGCTTATAAAGCCATTGAAGAAAGGAAGGAAGCAGATAAAATGTACCGGCAGGGGATTAAGAAATTCCCGAATAGCGGGGAGCTCTATAATGAATACGGAGAAATCCTTTGGACGAAACAGGATCCCGAAGCCATCCGCTTATGGGAAAAAGGAATCGAAGTGGATCCCTCCTATTCTTCCAACTATTATAATGCCTGCAAGTATTATTACTTAACCTACGATAAAGTATGGTGTTTGATTTACGGCGAAATTTTCATCAACCTGGAAAGTTATAGTCGCCGCACCCCCGAAATAAAAAGCCTGTTGGTTGATGGGTACAAAAAACTATTCCTCGATCTGAAAACGCCTAAATCCCAATCAAATAAAAATCCTTTTATCGCGGCCTATCTGAATATAATGAATGATCAGTCGCCTGTCATTTCACTGGGGATCACGCCGGAATCCCTCAGCATTCTGCGAAGTAAGTTTATTTTGGAGTGGTTCGATAAATATGCCGGCAAATATCCATTCCGGCTTTTTGAATACGAAAGACAATTAATGAAAGAAGGACTTTTTGATGGGTACAACCAATGGGTGTTTGGTGCATCCATGGGGCTTTCCACTTTTCAAAACTGGACCACACAGCACAACGAAGATTATACCCGTTTCATTAATTTTCAAAAGGGAAGGGTGTTTAAAGTACCCCCCGGCCAAAACTATCGCGCAGCAACAGCTAAATGATTTACCATGACCAACCCCACGCGACTGTTTGATTGCATTGCTTATCAACTGGAAAAATTTCCTAAGCAGGATATGCTTGCCGCTAAAGAAGAGGGAGCCTGGCACAAATACAGTACGCAGGAAATAGGTCAGTCCGTTAACCGCTTAGCGGCAGGACTTTTAGCCCTGGGCGTATCCGGCAACGATATGACGGTTGAACAACAGGATAAAATTGGGATCATTGCCAATAACCGTGCTGAATGGCTGACCACTGATCTGGCCGTGCAGAAACTGGGTGCCGTGCTGGTGCCTGTTTACCCGACCACCAATCCGCTGGAAATTGAATTCATTTTTCAGGAT
>JAYVXJ010000519.1:0-1603 GCA_043785285.1 Chitinophagaceae bacterium | reverse complement strand
TGGACCCTTACCCAGTGAAATGCAACGGAAATGGCAGGATGCCAGCTTTTATTTATTTGTCCATTTCGGCCCCAATACGTTTACCGATCTGGAGTGGGGGAAGGGTTCGGAGAAAGAAGAAGTATTCAACCCCAAGGCATTGGATTGCCGCCAGTGGTGCCGTATAGCTAAAGCTGCGGGAGCTAAAGGCATTATTCTTACAGCCAAACACCACGATGGATTTTGTTTATGGCCGAGTGCTTATTCAAAACATACCGTTGCGCAGAGCAGCTGGAGAAACGGAAAGGGAGATGTGTTGAAAGAATTATCGCTTGCCTGCAAAGCATCCGGACTTTCTTTAGGTGTTTATCTATCTCCCTGGGACCGGAATCATCCGGCTTACGGAACACCGGCTTACAATGATGTTTTTGTAAACATGATGAAAGAAGTGGTGGCCAACTACGGACCTTTTTTTGAATTCTGGTGGGATGGCGCAAATGGAGAAGGACCCAATGGTAAAAAACAGCAGTATGACTGGCACCGGTTTGAATCCACTATGCGCAGTATAGCTCCGAACACAGCTGTATTTAGCGATATCGGTCCCGATATCCGCTGGGTCGGTAATGAAAAGGGATATGCCGGAACAACCAACTGGAACCTGCTGGACACGGCCGGATTTACGCGTGGTGCGGGTGCCCCACCGAACGATACACTGAACCATGGAAATGTAAATGGAGCAAACTGGATCCCTGCGGAATGTGATGTGAGCATCCGACCCGGATGGTTTTATCATTCCGCAGAAGACAGTCTGGTTAAAACGCCCAAAGCATTATTTGAAATTTATTTGAAGTCATTTGGCCGCGGTTCCAATTTATTGCTGAATGTGCCGGCAGACCGCAGCGGGTTGATTTCGGCTTACGATTCTGCTGCACTGATGGGGTTTGCCAGGTTGCGGGAGGAAAGTTTTCATTCATCCCTTATAAAAAAAGATAATGCTGAAATTTTGTTGGATAAAAAAAATGTTACGGAATCACTAACGGATGAAAATGAAAACACCTGGATTACCCTGCGTAATGATTATGCAACTGATTTCCTCGAAATCCGGTTTACTAAAATTCAATCCGTGAATTGTATGCTACTGAAAGAGCCGCTTCAGAACGGACAAAGAGTTAACTCTTTTACTATAGAGTTGTGGAATGGAAATCAGTTGTTATATCGCCTGGAACAAACCACTATTGGACATCAAAGGATGTTAACTTTCCCGGTGCAGGCCGTCACCCGGATCCGGATTAAAATAACCGGCGCCAAATCGGATCCGATGATTAGTGAGGTCGGTGTTTATCAAATAGACGAACAACTGGTAGAAAAGTAATTTCTAAAACTTTTTGGTGCTTCTTCATGGATATTCAATATTGTTTCACATGCAAATGAAAAGGGAAGATCTGTTACTACAGCTTGCTGATCCGGAAATAATCTGGGATTTGATTGTTGTGGGCGGCGGAGCTACGGGACTTGGGGTTGCTGTGGATGCCGCTTCGAGAGGATTCAAAACCCTGCTACTCGAACAATCTGATTTTGCCAAGGGAACATCAAGCCGAAGTACCAAACTGGTTCACGGTGGAGT
>JAYVXJ010000518.1:0-1604 GCA_043785285.1 Chitinophagaceae bacterium | reverse complement strand
AAGATGTGCTTCAGGAAGGTTTTATAAAAGTATTCAGGTATTTGCATCAGTATAAAAGCGAAGGTGAACCGGGCGCCTGGATCCGGAGAATTATGGTTACTACAGCTATTAATTATCTGAAAAGACACCGGCATTATCAGGCTGATTTATCATTTAAAGACATTGGTCTGCATCCTGTTTCGACAGACAATCCCGACGTGATCATAAATACCAAAGAGCTGGCAGACCTCATCCGGCAATTACCCCCGGGGTATCAAACTATTTTTAATCTATATGCGATTGAAGGGTACTCACATATTGAAATCGGAAAGATGCTGGGCATCAACAAAGTCACCTCCCGTTCACAATATTCCAGAGCAAGGGCTTTGTTAATCACCTGGCTGGAAAAAGAATCTGAAGACATAAAAAAAAATAGTTATGCCGGATAACCATTTTGAAAGTAAAGTTAAACAAAAGCTGGATGAATTAAATTTCAGTCCTTCGGAAGCTATTTGGCAGAAAGTGGAAGAACAGATAAAAAAAGATAATGATCGGCGGCGCCTTCTGATATGGCTACCCTTATTAGGCCTGTTACTGGGATGGGGAATTTGGTTTTTCCTGCCGGGGAAATCCATCCTGAATACAGCTAACCAGTCCAATGTTTCATTGAATGCGGAAAAAAATAAATTAAAGATTCCCTCCGGGCAGTCTGCACTTCTGAAAAAGAAATCACCTGTTGCTGCTAAAATCGAAAAATTGATTGAGCAAAAAACTTTTCCCAATGCTGTTGCTACTAAAAATCCCGGAGTGGAATTGAAACATAGGGGAAATGCAAAAGCGGGTAAAAAGATTCCGCATTACCAGTCAGCAGAAAACAGGAACGGTCATCAGCCTCCGAAAACCGCGACAATAACTTCAGACGACAAAATAAATAGCAACCAAAGCCCTGTAGCTACGGATTCGACTGTTCAAGAAAAATCTATACCCTCCAAATGGGCTACAGCAGACAGTATGGCGATTCCCGAAAGAAAAAAAATAACGAATGATAAAAAAAACAAAATGCAATGGGGCATCTCCGCTGGTGCCGGCCTGTCATCCATCCCGATGAATTTCAATCATGAAAATGCCCTAAATTATTCTACCACTCCATCTTCGTTAACAGGATATTCAACCATCCCTTCCCAGAAACAGTCTCTATCCTTCCATTTAGGTTTCCTTATGGAGAAACTGGTGAATAAGACAACGGCTATTTTCACCGGCATTCAGTATTCCTACTCAGGAGTAAAAACAGAACGGGGCCATTTTGTGAATCAGCCCTTCCCGCTCAATGCAGGAACTTATACCGCTGCAAATATTTATACCTACTATGCGCCAACCAGCACAGGTAATTATAATTATACAAACCATTATCATTTTATAGAAATACCCCTGGGCATGGAAAAAAAACTCGGTAATAAATCCCGCTTTTCGCTGAATGCAGGAATTTCCGTTGCATGGCTTGTATCTACCAACGCCCTGCAATATGATCCGCATACCGGCATTTACTACCAAGACAATAGCTATTTTAAAAAAACGCAAATAAATATTTTTGGAGGAATTCAATACCGGTTGCTGCAAAAAGAAAA
>JAYVXJ010000517.1:0-1609 GCA_043785285.1 Chitinophagaceae bacterium | reverse complement strand
TGCTGATAAACGTTTATCATGCTGCCCTGCATATCTGCAAATTTCATTACTAGACCGCTTCCGGTATAATTGCCCTGGTTTGTACCCATTGAACCAAGGAAATGGCCCTGATTGGAATAATTATCATAATGTGCATAATTGCAATCCAGTAGAATTCCATTTTTCTCTTCTATTCGCGCCTGTGCCGCAAAGTTCATGCTGCCATCTGCATTTTTCCCGCACCACACGAACCAATGATTGACCACGGTTTGCATCGAAGGAATATCATAGTTTTTGTTCAATCTTTCAATCAATGTTTTATATACGCTATCCATGGTTTTCCAGTCGGGGTTAATGGCCTGTTTGGTATCATCCGGATGTCCCGATATCTCAAAACCCTTGTTCATCCAGTCATCTATCCATTTTTTCGTAATCAGATCAACTTCCTTAACATACAGCGTCATTTTTACTCCTTTGGAATCCACATCAGCAAACTGGGGTTGATACTCTTCTTCTTTAGAATCTTCTCCATCATTATTTAATGTCACCAAACACTTTAATGTATCAGGAAAATACCAGAACCGGGGCAAAGGCTTGATATAGCTATTCATTTTTTCGATACCATGAGACAATATCCTCATCTGCTCATCAGCCTGATTGATGGTGTTTTTGGAAGTATCTACCCAACCATTCGTAAACATATCCATAGCCCGTATGCCGGTAATTCCATCCCTTTCCTGTCCCGCATAGCGGTAATTTCCCTGTCGTGTATAAGCAATGCTTTGTGGCAGATTATACAAAAAAGCCATTGCATGGCCTTTACCATAATCATTTTCAACAACAGCCGGGTATTCCGTTGCTGAAATGGCGTCTTTGTATAAAGTGGCTATTTTTTTTGCGCCCTTTAATACATACTTTTCAGCTGATCCGTGAAACTGCAATGTTTGGGATGAAATTCCCCTGCCTGTTTCAGTACCCGTATCTATCAATATATAGGCTTCTTCCAGCGTATCTCCGGAATCCGATATGCCAAAAACGGCACTCAGCTCTTTGTCCGGTTTAAATGCAATTAAATTACCCCCTTCTTTCACGTATCTGGTAAACATTCTCTGCTGCTCGGCAGTCAACCTATTTTCAGTCAATATAATTAAATCAAACTTCTGCAAATAGCTTAAGGATACTTTTGGATCCGTTATGGAATCCATTTTAAATTCAGCGAACCCCTCTGTTTTTAAAATTTCGCCGGTGAAGGATCCAAAATTTATGTCTGCAGCAATCACCAGAATAGGATCATGTAAATAGGGCGCAGCGCTAAGAGGTCCTGAAAGAATAAAACAAGTCGCAAACAATATATTTATACATATCTTAATTAAATATTTCATTGTTTATTTATTTACATCCTGCACGTGTCGCTTTGCATTTTTTACAGGAAAACTTCCGGAGCGTCTCTCTAATTTAAAACCAAAATCAGCATACGGAGCATGTCTTTGCTTATTTTTAAATTCCTGACGTGCAGGAATTCATTTTAGACTGATTACTTACTGACCAGGGTAAAAACACAGTTCGCGCAAGTCCTCCACAGCCCGTTTTATTTATCGGTGACAGCATGCTGAAATGAATGGCAGGACTC
>JAYVXJ010000516.1:0-5526 GCA_043785285.1 Chitinophagaceae bacterium | reverse complement strand
TGCGCATTCCGGATTGGAAAACCAGTCTGGCCGTTTGTCTTGATGATTTAGTAAGATCGGAAGTGTAAATCAGATTCGATAGAAAAATCTTTTTATTTGGCTAATTTGGCTTGCATCAGGTTATCATGCTTAAGACCAATTACGGGTGTATCACTAACGTTTCCATATAATAATTCTTCATTCAGATCAAGTACGTCCTTTTGCAAACCATACACTTCCCGGGTAAGTTTTTTAACTTTCTTAATGCCAAGCAGATAGCCGATACCGAAAACGAAAAGACCAGCAATCGATACTTCCAGCATATTAAGCTGAATAGCACGGAGTAAATCAATTATGGCTTCCATAGTTTCAATTTTTATAGGATTGGATTAACAGTACTTTAAAAGTAGATTAACAAAGCCATAAGTACAACGTAGAAATACCCTTGTTTATTCTTCGTAATAGTACGATAAAAAGAACCGGCGGCCTGTGTTCCTTCATTCCAGGTGTACGTTCCTTCTTTCAAATTGCTTGTTTCATTAAAGAAACTCATAATTTGTTCCCGATAGTCCGGGTATCTTAAAAATCATCCTCGTCCTAAACTGCGGGAAAACTAAGGGATAATCCGGTGAAATAAAGGAATTAATTTTAGGATATTTATCTCCCGGATATATCAATCTTTTTTTGATATAGGACAGAATTCTCATTTAAAGTTTTCATTATATGTTCTATCGATATCAAACCCATAAAAGATCATTTTAGTTTCTGAAACGTCATTAGCCTTCATTAAAGCATTTATCCTTATTTGGTTAACCACAATATTAATATCATAAATGAACTTCCGCTGGCCTTAAAAAGTGTAAGCGTACGTGGAACTTATTTTACCTTTAATTTACCTGGGTTACGGTAAGTGTTCCAAAAAACCAACAGGTCTATTTCATTCTTTAACGGCTTGTGCTTATAGATCAAAGCCACTCGTTTGTGGATAACAGTAAAGCGTATGTTGGGGAATTTTTTATTTCGTGGTTTGCCTATTGCCGGATGATTAGACAGGCTGGCGATTTTTTTATCTATGGATACGACAAAGTTGCTGATCTCTTTGGCTGTCCACTCCTTTTGGAGGTATTGTATGTTGCCCTCATAGCTGAGCCATGCTCTGGATGTCCAGTTTATTTTACAACCCATTTCTTATACCGCTTTTGTATTTCTGAATGAGCTGTCACCTCTCCCTTTTCGGATTCTGCCAGTGCCGCTTCCAAATCCGTCTTTATTTCATCAGGCAGGCTGTCCCACCAGCTATTATCAGCATCTACTTCCAGCATCGCATGCATCATCTTTACCACTTTTGCATCTGCAGTTTCTATGTACTTTTTCACTTCCTGCCGCATGGCTTTAATGGTATTCATGTAAGGTATTATTTCTACAAATTTACTTTTAAAATTCCAGGTTTAAAATATCCTTTTATCTCATGGGATGATGCTGCCGGAGCTCGTTTTGCAGATCGTCCAGGTTGTTTACCGGGTAACGCTGCGTGGAGCTTACGCATTTATGGCCGGCCAGGTAGTGTACCTGGCAGAGGTTGTGTTGCCGCAGCCGTGATTCCGCTGCTGCGGATTTGTTTTGCATTAATAACTTTGGATTCAGCTGCTTTAACCGGATCAGAAATATCTCATAAGCCTCCAGTATCTGCTTAATTTTCCCTCGAACAATTCATCCCCATTCCTGCCCGAATGGAACTTTTTAGAAAGCTTTCTGTATGCCGTCTTTATTTCTTCCGGGTTCGCGTTGAATGATATGCCAAGGAACTGCAAATAATCAGGTAGTGTCATTGCGGGGTCTATGATTTTAAATAGGGTTCTTAAAAAACGTCTAACTGCCGCACTTATTTCGTCCAGGACTGAGTATATCCCTCATTTTCCAAAAAAATGAATTTATTTATATCTGTTTCTTTTGAACAATAAAATAGTCAGCGGGTCCATCTCCTCCATTTCTCCATAGGATGCAAATCCCATTTCTTCCAAATCATCTGCAAAGACGCGCGGATAGCGGGGCGCAGGAATAAAAACAGCTCCGGCGTCAGGAAGAACGAAATATAATCCAAGGAGCAGGTCCAGTCCCTGCATCCAGATTTTACTGTGCAGGCTGGCCTCAGGAATCAGGCACGTCAGCACCCGGTCGTCGGCGTTTGTAGGCACAAGGAAATAAAGCGGGTCAGTTTCCGTGCCCTTCAGATCAAACTGGCAAACCGGCTTTTCCTTCCGGAGCACAACAAAAGACTGACCCCGGGAAGAAGATAAAATATTTTTGTAATGCCTCAGTAGTCTGCCCTGGTCACCGCTGTCTACCGTATTTATATTGGTAGCCGGAGCATGAACCCAGCGGTGAAGCGTCCGCAGATCATCTGGAATATATACCGGTCGCAGACTGAGCGAATAATCCAGGTCCGGAAAATCCTTTACTACCCAATCCCGTTGTTTGGAAAAAGGATCCAGTGGTATAAAAAAGTCTGCCATCGAATGCATGCCGTAAAAAATTATTGCAGACCAACCAGTCCGTTTTCGAAGGGACGTGTCCGAAATTGCCGAAATTTCACGGATACAATTTATCTTTTCAGTAGAATAAACTTTGATTTTTGGCCAGATATTCGACTTTATATTCCCCGGAAATCCTTGTTCCTAATGGTTTCCATGTATATGTACCCGAACCCGGTAATACGCCCGTTTCGCTTTGCAACGATAAAAAAAACTTTATCTGTTTTGTTGCGCTCAGCGGGAGTTTTTACCTGGACCATCTGGAAATTTCTGAAAATCATTTTTACTGGAAAATCGTTGAGCCAGGTAACCGGATAATTAAAGAATTAAAAGCATCGCCTGAAATTACCAGCCAACTGCTCATCATCAACCGGGATCCGGAAATCCTGCCAGAACAAATTCTCCGCTTTCCCGAACTTAATGCTGCGATGAATATCCAGGCCTTGAAAGCGTTGGTCAATCTGCCAACAGGAAATAATAAGTCTGCAGCAACTTCTGTGACCAATCGGTTAACCATCGATGCTTTTATTTATTCCACCTGCTTTCATTTAGAAAAAGCAAAAACCAGTTTCACCTTTGCGCAAATTAAAATGATTCATGAATGGCTTGAGGGTTTAAACACCCGAAATGGAAACGTTTCCAGGATATCTAAATCTAGATTGGAGCAGATCTGTAAACAGCTCTACCGCAGATCTCCAAAGAAACTGGAGCGCGAAGTGATCCTGCAGCGATCCATGGAAGATTTAATCAATACCTCAAAAACGCTGGACAGGCTGGCCTTGGAATCCGGCTATCGGTCAAGAGAATTTTTTATTACGGCCTTCAAGAAACATTTTGGCATTTCTCCGGGCCAGCTCAGGAATAGCCTGCGTAGCTTATCCTCCAACTCTCCTTCGTAGCTTAGACGGGCTGATGCCGGTTTTCTTTTTAAAGAAAGCAGAAAAAGTAGAATCATTGGCGTAACCTACCTCAGATGCAATTTCCCGGATGGAAAGCCGGGTATGGGTAATTAAACCGGTTGCCTTGTCCATCCTGATTTTCAGAATAAAATGATGCACGGTCATACCGAACTGTTGTTTAAACAAAAATTTAAACCGGCTGAGACTGAGCCCGTTTCTTTTAACCAGTTCGGGAATGGACATTTTTTGATCCGGGTTGGCCGTGATCTCCGCCACTGCCCGCTCCAGGTTTTCCTGGTCGTATCCAAGTAGTGACCCACCTGCAAATTGCAATCCCTGCCGGATCAGCTTCTCTATAGCGCGGATAAAAACCAGTAAGCACTGACCGGATACAAAGCCGGGTGGAACGGGATTCTCTTTGATTAATCTAAGATCTTCCAGCAAAACCCGGTCTTCCAAATCCATCACTAAGGGAAGTTGATTTAAACAAACCATTTGCTGAACAGCTGCTTTGCCTATTAAAGATTGCATTGGTGCGTTTAGTGATAGGAGCGGTTGCAAAGCATCAAAATCTATTTGTATTAAGTTGAAGGAATACCTTCCGGCTTTTGAAAATTCAAGCGTCAAACTATTTTCAGGGCTGTAAAAAATATCGCCCAGTGTTTTGGCTAGCCAGCGGGACTGCCCGTTCCAAATATGCATAAATGCCCCTTCCTCACTGACCAACATACAAATACTCGACGGAGGAATATAAAATTGAAGCCTGATGGGTTGGTCAATTTTAAAAGAATAAAAATAAAACTGTGCAGTGTCTCCAAACAGGCCGGTATAATGAAAGCTTATACCCGATTCCGTGCTGTCTTCCGGCGAAAGCGGTAAATAGGAATTCCCTGCCCAATAAGTGATTTTGTGCAATGTCATGGATAAGGTTCGGAATTAAGGTAAGAAAGATTCCTTTGAAAAATCAAATCTTATTATTCGTTTTTCCAAAGTTTGTTTTGATCATACAAAATAGATTGCGGCCAAAAATTCTTGGAAACCCGCATTTCCAGTAAAGCCTCCGGTGAGTGGATATTGGAACCAACTGAACCCACGCTCCCTTTTACCGGAAAGTCCTGGTTGTCCTTCCGGGCATCCACATCAACCGGTGTTTTGGATTATGAAATCCGGGAGACATCCCTGGTTCAACTACATGTCTTTCATCTGCGGATGAATAATCCGGATCTGTTGAAAATCGATTTAACCCACTGCCCCTATACCCTGCTGTTTCAACTTTTGGGCTTCGGAATTTTTGTAAATAACCCGGGGCATACCCGGACCTTTTATGAACGAAGCTGCAACCTGCTCAGCCAGAAAGAATCCATGTTTCATTTTCAGTTCCCGGGCCCATCAGTCTCCCTCTCACTGCTGATCTGTTTCCAGGACGAATTTGCCCTGAGCCTTGAAGAGGAAATCCCGTTGTCGCGCAATAGCGGGACTGCTTTTTTAACCGGGAAAAATATCATAATCGACCGGTTTTTACTCGACCTGTTATCGGAGATCCTGTTTCCGGATTGTTCTTCTGAATGGGAAGACTTTATTCTGGAGGAACTCATACGCTCTATGACCCATTGGATGATGGACAAAAAAGATCAGGGCCCTTTCCAGCCACTCCATTTGGAAAAAACGGATGCAGACTGGTTTCAGGCTATGAAGCAACAGTTACTTTCAGTAAAAAATAAAGCATTCCCGTTTCAGCGCCTGCTTAAAACTGCGGGGATTTTGGAGGTCAGGCGTTTTCGAAAACTGCTAAAGTCTTTTTACGGACTGACGATCCAGGAACTGCTGACCGAAGCCCGGATGGCGGAAGCCCAGACCCTGCTCAGGACCACCGACCTGCCCATCAAACAAATAGCCACAGACACGGGCTATAAAAACATTTATTATTTCACGAGGATCTTCAATCAATATACCGGCATGCCCCCGGCTCAATTTCAAAAAATGAACGAAGGATAATTCAATCTCGCGGTAATCCGGTCATGCAGTATAAAAGAACCGGCAGGAAGTATAAAAGCCAGTGGTCAACAAATTAGGAAATAGCCTTCATACAACCCCACCTTTGTTTCTTAATCGGGCGT
>JAYVXJ010000515.1:0-1612 GCA_043785285.1 Chitinophagaceae bacterium | reverse complement strand
GTGTCCCGCAGTCAGATCGCCTCTTTTATAGGAAACCTGCTCATCGTTTTCCCCGGAGCTTACCTGCTGGCCTGGCTATATCATCTGATTACCCAAACCAGGATCCTGGATACGGATCAGGCATGGGCTGCATTGGAACATGAGCATCCCTGGCATAGTCTTTCCCTCTTGTATGCCTGTAATACCGGTTTCTTTTTATTCCTGAGTGGCATCATTGCAGGCTATGTTCAGAATAAGATCCGTTATGGCCACATCGGAGAGCGATTGAAAAATCATCCCTTATTAAGAGTGACTTCATCACCGGATAAACTCAGCCGTCGTTCGAAGTATATTGAAAAAAATGCCGGTACGGTTATCGGAAACATTGCCCTTGGGTTTATGCTGGGGATGTCTTCCATGGTGAGTAAAATTCTGGGTGTGCCATTCGACATCCGTCACATCACCATTTCTTCCGGGAATGTGTCGGTAGCCACTTACAGTCTGGGTATTGGAAACATTCCGCCGGCATATATGCTAACCATATTTTTAGGTGTATTAGGTATCGGATTTTTTAACTTTCTGGTTAGCTTTTCCCTGGCTTTTATTGTAGCGGTGAAATCCAGGGGGGTGCACCTAAAAGATTATCCCGAATTTCTGGGCATCCTGTGGCGCTATTTTCGGAAACGACCACTCGATTTCATTCGTCCCCGCCGGCATCTTCCGGAACCGGAATGATTTTCTTTCCTTAACATTGTGGGTTCAGATAAAAGCCATGCCAGCTATAATAGAATGTGTTCCTAATTTCAGTGAGGGCCGGGACCTCAACATCATTCAATCCATCACCAATGAAATTGAATCGGTGGAAGGCGTACGCCTGCTAAACGTTGATCCGGGAAAAACGACCAACCGTACGGTGGTCACTTTTATCGGTGAGCCTGCTGCTGTTGTGGAAGCCGCTTTTCTCGCCATTCGCAAGGCCGGCGAACGGATTGATATGCGCAGCCATAAAGGAGAGCATCCGCGCATGGGTGCTACTGATGTTTGTCCGCTAATACCCGTAACCGGCATTTCTATGGAAGAAACCGCTGCCTGGGCAAAAAAACTGGCAGAAAGGGTAGGAAAGGAGTTGTCCATTCCGGTTTACTTATATGAAGCCGCGCAAAAGAATAAATCACGAAGTAATTTATCGGTTATACGTGCCGGTGAGTATGAGGGCTTTACAGAAAAAATTCAACGTCCGGAATGGAATCCGGATTTCGGTCCGGCCGTTTTTGATCTTCATCGCGGTGCCACAGTAATCGGAGCCAGGGATTTTCTGGTGGCCTATAATGTGAATCTCAATACCACATCTGTGCGCAGGGCCAACAGTATTGCCTTTGACGTGCGGGAAGCCGGAAGGGTAAAACGAGACGGTGATCCGGTTACCGGAGAAATTATAAAAGAGGAGAATGGAATGCCGGTCAATATTCCCGGTTCTTTAAAATCAGTCAAAGCCATCGGTTGGTATATTGAAGAATACGGAATCGCACAGATTTCCATGAACCTGACCAATCTTTCCGTAACGCCATTACATATTGCCTTTGATGAAGTTTGTCGTAAAGCAGATGCAAGGGGAATCCGGGTAACGGGCAGT
>JAYVXJ010000514.1:0-5544 GCA_043785285.1 Chitinophagaceae bacterium | reverse complement strand
CGGTTACCTGTTCAACCGTGTTTAGAATACCTCCACCCCGGGCATGGATTTCGGCATAGGAAAGTCCGCTGATCCGGTCAACAAATTCATTTTCGCGGCTACCGGCAAATACGAGGTGCGTGTGACTGTCGCACCAGCAGGGTAAAACCATCCGTCCGCTGCAATCCAGCTGATCTTCGGGCAATTGCGCATAATCCATTTTTAATGAAGTCATCTTTCCATATCCGGCAATTTCACTTCCTTCTATAATAAGATAAGCATCATCTATAACCGGTAGATCTGCCAGTTGGTTTCCGTAGAGCGGTTTCGAATCCGGGCGTACATTCACCAGTTGTTTGATATGAGTTAGAATCCGGCTTGCCATTTAGTAAAGATCAGAGATTGAATTTATCTTTTGTTTGCTGAGCGATTTCATAACCGGCATCAGCATGACGGATCACGCCTAATCCCGGATCATTCCGCAATACCCGGCTCAAACGGGCTGCTGCAGCATCGGTTCCATCAGCAACGATCACCATTCCGGCATGAATGCTGTAGCCCATGCCCACGCCTCCGCCTTGATGCAGGCTCACCCAGCTGGCCCCGCCGGCTGTATTCAGCAGTGCATTCAGGATCGGCCAGTCTGCCACCGCATCGCTTCCATCCAGCATAGCTTCCGTTTCGCGATTGGGACTGGCAACTGAACCGGTATCGAGATGGTCGCGTCCAATTACAATCGGCGCTTTTAATTTTTTTGCCCGCACCAATTCATTGAAAGCGAGTCCTGCTTTTTCCCTTTCTCCCTGACCCAGCCAGCAGATGCGTGCCGGAACTCCCTGAAAAGCAATTTTTTCTTTAGCGAGTTTCAACCAGCGTTGCAGCGAGCTGTTTTGGGGGAACATGGAGGCAATGCATTCATCGGTAACCGCAATATCTGCAGGGTCACCACTGAGTGCCGCCCAGCGGAAAGGACCTTTTCCTTCACAGAAAAGAGGGCGGATATACGCCGGCACAAATCCGGGGAAATCAAATGCATTTTTTAAACCTCTTTCTTGTGCGCGTGCGCGTAAATTATTTCCATAATCAAACGTAATGGCCCCCCTTTTTTGCAACTGTAACATAAGCTCCACATGCAGTTTCATAGAATCATATGCCAACGCCAGGTATTGGGATGGATTTTCTTTCCTGCATTTTTTTGCTTCTTCCAGAGGGATCTGGTGAGGCCAGTAACCGATCAGCGGATCATGAGCGGACGTTTGATCAGTAAGCGTATCCGGAACAATTTCCCGCTCCAGTAATCTTTCCAGTAAAGCAACTGCAGTACAACATACGCCGATGGAAATGGCCTTCCCTTCTTTTTTAGCCTGCAGTGCCTGATCGATGGCATCATCCAGGTTTTCGTTTCCGTAATCCAGGTATTTTGTTTCCAGTCTTTTTTTAATCCTCCAGAGTTCTACTTCGGCAATGAGTGCCACACCCTCATTCATGGTAATGGCCAGGGGTTGCGCACCACCCATGCCTCCCAGTCCGGCCGTTACATTCAGCCTGCTTTTTAATGTACCTCCGAAATGTTTATCAGCAGCTGCGGCGTAAGTTTCAAAAGTACCCTGTACGATGCCCTGCGATCCGATATAGATCCAGGAGCCTGCCGTCATCTGTCCATACATCATCAATCCTTTTTTTTCCAGCAGGTCGAAATGTTCCCAGGTGGCCCATTTAGGTACGAGTTGGGAATTGGAGATCAGCACCCGGGGTGCATCGGGATGAGTCTTCATTCTTGCCACCGGTTTACCGCTCTGGATGAGCAGGGTTTCGTCATTTTCCAGCACTTTCAAAGCAGCAATGATATCATCCAGGGCCTGAAAACTCCGCGCTGCTTTGCCGCGGCCTCCGTAAACAATGAGTTCGTCAGGCTTTTCGGCCACTTCGGGATCGAGGTTATTCAGCAGCATGCGCAGGGCGGCTTCCTGAATCCAGCCTTTGCACTGAATTTCCGTTCCGGTTGGCGTTTTATATTTTATCGGGTCGTACATAGAATGGTTTATGGTTGACGGTTGATGGCCTTTAGGTGAAAATTAACACGGGATAGCAGAATTCAGGAAAGGGTAAAAATTTCGAATCCTTTATTCAGATTTATTTTATGCTTTTCTGCAAATCCATTTACACTTTTTACAAATTCAAAGTGGCTGATCATGTTTTTGATCTTCGCAATATCATCGGCAAAGATCCGGTCTTCTTTTGCAAAGCTCACCTGTTGTCTTACAAATTCGTGTGCATGTTCGAGCACGGGACTGCTGCGGAGCGGACGGCGGAATTCAATAGCCTGGCAGGCCGTCATCAGTTCGATGGCAAGGATATATTCCAGGTTCTCCAGAATCTGTTCCAGTTTCCGGCCGCTGATGCTTCCCATGCTTACATGATCTTCCTGCCCCAGGGAAGTAGGAATACTATCGGCACTAGCGGGAAAGCAAAGGGTTTTGTTTTCGGTGACGAGTGCTGCCGTTGTGTACTGGGGGATCATGAATCCACTATTGAGACCGACATCTTTCATCAACAGCAGGGGCAATCCCCATTTTCCTTCCAGCAGCAGGTAACACCTTCTGTCGGAAATATTGCCGGCTTCCGAAGCCGCAATAGCCGCATAGTCAAGCGGAATAGCCAGGGGCTGACCGTGAAAATTTCCGCCGCTGATGGTATCATCCGCAGAAAAAATAAGCGGATTGTCCGTTACTGAATTGAGTTCGATATCCGTGAGTTCTTTCAAATGCAGCCATGCATTCCGGCTGGCCCCATGCACCTGTGGCATACAACGCAGGGAATAAGGATCCTGCACCCGGCCGCAGTCAACATGACTTTGCATGATCTCCGAATCCTTCAGTAACGCGCGGAGGCGCTGGGCTACGAGTTGATTTCCTTTAAAAGGACGAAGAAGATGGAGGCGTTCATCAAAAGGTGTTTTGGTACCTGTGAGTGCTTCGAGACTCATGGCGCCGATGAGGTCAGCAGCCTCGAGGCAGTAATGCAAACGTTGAACATTGGCGATGGCATAAGCCAGGATGAACTGGGTACCGTTGATTAGGGCAAGCCCTTCTTTCGGACCCAGTTGCAGAGGTTTCAATCCATGTTGGGAAAGCACCGTTGCTGAAGGAAATATGATGCCATCCACCCACACTTCACCCAGTCCGATCAGCGGCAGGAAGAGATGTGCGAGCGGGGCAAGGTCACCGGAAGCACCCACGGATCCTTTTTCCGGAACCAGGGGAATGATATTGTTTTCGAAATGCCAGAGAATACGTTCCAGTGTTTTGGGATGAATTCCCGAATACCCTTTAGCCAGGGCGTGTACTTTGGTGATCATCATCAGCCGGACAAGAAAAGGATCAATGGGTTTCCCCACACCCACACTATGACTTTGAAGAATTTTATGTTGAAGTATCCGGGTATCTTCTTCAGAAATTTTTGTGTTGGCTAAAACCCCGAAACCGGTGTTGATGCCATAGACTGTTTTATTTTGGGATACAATCTCAGCTACCTGTTCCTGGCTTTTCAGAATATCCTGCATGGCAGCCGCGTTAATTTGTCCGCGTACATCTCCCCGGGCGATGGCAATTGCTTTTCCGGGTGTAAGAATATCCTGGCCGTAATTAAATGGATCAGACACGTTATGATATATTTGCGGGCAATTGGTTAAGCAAGAATGCACCTAAAATTAGCATGCATAATATAACGAAAATAAAAATCTTTAGGATACTTCTGGGAATAACCTGGCTACCCTCGCTCATCTTCCTGTATCCATTGGCATTGATCAGGGAAAAAAGCCGCACCGGATTGTTTTTCTTTTTTGACCGGTATTCCATGGGTGGGGCGCAAAGGATCCATATCGATATTCTTAAAACAGTAAGTGATTCCCAAAAAGAACTGTTTTTTACCCGAAATTCTCCGAATGCTTTGTTCAAAAAAGAGTTCTATGCATTACCCAACGTTAATTGCAGAGACATTCATTTCTGGTGCGACAACCTGTTGTTTCGATTGTTTTCCGTGCATTATTTCAGTTTTTACATAAACCGTCATTCCAGGGCCCAGGTATTTGGTGCGAATGCAACTTTTTTTTACGACATACTTCCCTTTATAAAGAAGTCGGTAATTAAAACTGAACTCCTGCACAATTTTACTTTTGGGAAAAAGGGGATGGAATTTTTTGGTTTGATGAATTATCGTTTATTGGATCACCGGATTATTTATGATTATTATACTCTGGAAAATATCAAAAAGCAATACCTGGAATATAAAATAGACCCTTCCTGGTTAGAAAGAATCCTATTTATCGAACCCGGAGTAGATATTCCGGAAGAAGTAAAAAAGGCTTTTAGTAAACCCCTGAAAGTACTTTGTGCAGGACGCGGCGGCCCACAAAAAAGGATCTGGCTTATCAACAGAATTGCAGAATATTTTATTGATCACCATCTGCCGGTGGAATTTCATTTTGCCGGCAGTTTAATGCATGAGCTCAGCTCAAAAGTGAAAGCTCATTCCAATATTCATGGAGAAATAAGTGATCCGGAGAAAATGAATGAGATTCAGGGTCAATGCGATATTGCACTATTAACATCCTCCTATGAGGGATTTCCCATGTTTATTAAAGAAGCCATGGCGCATGGTTGTATACCTGTGGTTACCGCACTTCCTGGAAATCTCATGCATCTGAAAGATGGAATGAATTGCCTGCTGATCCATGCTATTCAAAATGAAGAAGAAGTCGTTTCTCTTGGAATAGAAAAGATTCAGGAATTGATAAAGGACTATGAATTGTGCATACGTTTATCAACAGCTGCCTACGGATACGCTAAAAATCATTTTACCAGACAAACATTTATTGAAGGCTACAGATCCTTGCTTTTTCCAGCGTACTAACTTAATTATACTTATAAGTAACCGTTAAACCCGGATGTTTGGAAGCATCTGAATATCTGACTCCACAGAATAACCGGGAAGTAAATGCGGTTTCGTTTACCAAACGGATCATAAAACCATGATTTGTATTGGAAACCATCGCAGCTACCAATTTGGTTACATCAACACCTATCAGATCTAATTTGGGTTGATTTGTATGTGGAATTAAAACCTGATCTTCTGTGGATGTTGAAGGTTGGGTGAGCCATCCGGAATTCATATCCCAATTCCCAACCACCCTCTGTATATAAATGGAGTTATCATTTCCAAAGTTAGCATCCACTAAGTTCCCATTGAGTGGAAAAGGATTTGAATACAGGTTTAATTTTGCGGAAAGAATAGTAACATTTTGAGGCAATTTGGAAAGGTTGAATATAAATGAAGCACGTAAAATATCCGGTAGGCCATTCCACGTCCAGGCTGCTGCATCTATCTCAGGGCTTGAAGGATCCGAATAATTATTTGTTGAATTTCCGGCATAAGTTAAATCGTAATAACCATCATTCGGATTTGCAGTCAGCGTGATGCTGTCTATCGGTGAAGAATTAACCACTACAGACACCGTATCCAAACCCGTTGCACCAAGGTTATCCACTACCATCAATTGATAGATAT
>JAYVXJ010000513.1:0-5547 GCA_043785285.1 Chitinophagaceae bacterium | reverse complement strand
GCGCCCACAAAAAACCTGAAAGAGCTGATATATGCAGACACTTCGCTGACTTTTCTTTCCAATGCGCTGCAGTTGGCTACTGCCGTTCCGGATAGCCTGACTAAAGACCTTACTTCCGGAGGACCATATACTTTTTTTGCTCCCAATAATGATGCCTTTAGAAAGTTAGGCTATACCTCGCCGCAGGACCTGAGTTCAATGAATGCAGATTCCCTGCGTTTACTGATTTTATCTCATTTGGTTCCCCAACGTTTATTCACCTATGATATTCCGGATAGCAGCACGCTCCAAACGGTGAATGACAGTACGCTGTATTTTAATTTATCCGGAATCGCGGCCCGGGTGCAGATCAAAGGGCACGATAATTTCGCTAATGTGGCAGGGGCAAACAACATGGCAAGAAATGGCGTATTGTTTAAAGTTGATGGCGTATTAAATCAATAAATGGATTAATTTGCCAGCATGCCGTCTGCCGCGTTTTCGTATATCTCCCATCTTTCCAAAGATAAAAAGCTGGCAAAAGTACTTGCTCAACAAGAATTATTTAAGCTGAGCAAACGTGAGCAGGTGCATCTGCATTTATGTAATTCCATTATTAGCCAGCAACTATCCACCAAGGTTGCCGATGTGATCCGCAAACGATTTTTGAAATTGTATTCCGGTAAACCCTCGCCGCAAAAGATCCTGGACACACCATATGATGCCCTCCGCGCGATCGGGCTCTCCGGTGCCAAAGTGAGTTATATTCAAAATGTAGCGCGATTTACCCTGGAGTATGGTATGGACCATAAAATGCTGGGAAAAATGAATAACGAAGAATTGATTGAACATTTTACCCGGATCAAGGGCGTGGGAAGGTGGACCGCCGAAATGCTGCTGATGTTTACCCTGGGCAGGGAAGACGTTTTTGCCGTGGATGATCTGGGTATCCAAAATGCCATGATACGGGTTTACAAACTGGATAAAATGGATAAGAAAAAACTGAAGGAAGACATGCTCCGGATCTCCGCTAAATGGTCGCCATACCGGACGTTTGCCTGCCTGCATTTATGGCACTATAAAGATAAGACTCCGGCAATCTGATATGCCTTCTGGTTAAAGGCAACCGCTTCGCCCATTCCCGTAGCTTTTAAACAGATCAGGGTAAAAATTCAACTCCCGAAATGCCATTTAAAGTATCTTGCAGGCAGGTAATTGAGCAAAAAAAATGAAAAATGAAAAATAGTAAATGGGTTTTCATACTGGCTTCCGTGATCATGCTGGGAATATTAGGTTGTAAAAAGGGAGATGCCGGACCAGCGGGTCCTATAGGCCCTGCAGGTCCGGATAGTGTGGTATATTCCAATTGGATCACCCTGGCTACTACTTATAACAGCACGGACAGTTTATTTGAACAAACACTCGCTGCCCCATCCCTAACCCAGTCCATTTTGGATAGCGGCGTAATTCTTACCTATGTCAATTTCAAAGCATCAAATGGTACTTATCATATATCCCCGATATCTTCCCTGAACTACTTTATTTCAGAAGATTATTCTGTGGGCACCATCAATATCCTTTCATTAAAGGATTTAAGCGGTTTAGCCTACCGATACGTTACCATACCCGGTTCAAAGCTGGCGGGTAATAAGAGCTCTGCTGCTATTAAAGGATATACTATCCAGGAATTAAACGCATTACCATTCGGGGATCTTCAAAAAATTATTGGGAGTGGCGCTAATTGAGACCCGTTTTCGCTTTACTTCAACGGGTAAAGCCATATACCATCATCGTTTAATAAAGCAATCCAACAGGTATACGTCTATCGTTCAAGGATGTCCGGTTCCCTGATTTATCTATCGTATCTATTCAATAAATCCAACACAAACGGGTCTACATGTGTGGCTGTATCAGATAAGGGTTTGCCAAAGAAATAGGTTTCATATTCGTTGCGGTACACTCCCTTTGCCTGCGTGCGGGAAAAAACTTCCCTATCAAAAGAAGTATACACCATATATCCGGATGCAAATGCACCTAACGATACATACGTGATGAGCAGGAGAGATGATACTGTTTTGATTAACCTGTTCTCCTGTAAAGGCATCTGAATGAATACTGCGGCTATAAGCGGCATTACCGGTACCCAGAAGCGCGGATCGTTAAATGGCCAGTTGAACATAATCAGGCAGTAAAACAAAAGATAGGCCTTGATGAAAAAAGGGATAGTATTTTTCCGGAAATAAAGTTTAAAAACAAACCATCCAAAAATAACCAGTCCCGCCGCGATAAATAGGAGTTCCCCCCATTTCCCCGATATATAGTTTACTATTTTAATAGAGGAGGTATTCAGGAAAATTTCTCCCCATTCCTTAAAACGCCAGCCAATCCTTTTAAAAAAAGGAGCTTCTTTAAAATGTTCGGATAAAACTTCGCCGTAATGATTAATGCCCAGTTGTTGGGAAAAGATCATCAAAGCCGCAATCACAACCGCCAATGCAGCACCAACCAGAAATTTATTATTCCGGAGAAAATTCATCTGCTGTTCCCTGAATTCCCATATCAATCCAAATGCAATGGCAGCTATCAGCGTAACGCCCACCGTTCTTGTCATAAACGCCAGCCAGCCCATCAGCAAAGACAATAAAAACCATTTAAATTGTTTTCCCTGTGTGAACCGGTAAAAAAAGTAAACACTGGTAAGGGAAAAAAATATGTATTGCATTTCCGAAAGCGGGTGGGAAGTAAATTTTACAAATAGCCAGTTCAGCAACACGATACCAAAATAAAAATAAGGAGAGATTTTTTTTTCAAAAATTTTATATACAAAATAAAGTCCGGCGAAAAGATAAATGCTGTTAATCAGCACAAGGGAAAAAGATTTCAGGATGCCCAGTTTCGAAAGGATTACGAGCAGGGCCGTATAACCGATAGGAAAATAATCTTTAGCTGCATCCGAATTTGGTGGGCAGCCAAATTCAATACAATCTTTGATAGCGAAGTATCGGAGGGAATCATAATGAAACCGCAAAGGGGTGAAGCAGTCTGCGATGTATACAGCAACCATTACCCAAAAACCTATTTTGGCAATACGCTTAAGCCGGCCATCGGCAAAGAATACAGGTTGAGCTAACATAGTATATGCGTTTTACTTTTTTTCTCCTACTGCAATAACGGATAGTCCTGCCCGGTGCATCAGCAGGCTGTCTGCCATTCTTATGACCGGAATCAATTTATCGTATATCCTTAATTGGTCCTTTGGAATCATCTTTTTTTTCAAAACCGATCCGGAAAACCACCAGCCCAATATACCTGCGGCATTGAAATATTGCGTATGAATGACCCTGAATCCTTCTTTCTCAAATACATTTTTCAGGGATCCCTTATGGTAGCGACGATAGTGTCTCAGCTCCCTGTCAAAATTATTGTATAAGAAAGCATAAGCCGGCACCAGCACCACCAGCCTTCCACCGGGCTTCAACAAAGTACTGCAATTTTGGATTGCCCGGTTATCCTGCTCAATATGTTCCACCACATTAGAGGCTATAATCGTATCAAAACGGTTCACTAAATGGGGGTACTTTTTTTGTATTTCCATTTCGGAGAGGTCGAACTGGATAACCTCTTTAAGGTGGGTTTGCTGTTCGAACTTCCTGCGTAATATGGAGCAATACGTTTCCCTCAGATCACTCAGGGTTACTTCCTTAAATCGATCGATGAGTAAGGCGGAAATATTACCGATGCCGCTGCCTATTTCGAGGAGGTTATCTTTGCAGAAAGGTTCCAGGCTGTCAAATAGCCATTTGTTAAAGTTATCTGTATCTGCAAACAGTTCCAGCGTTCCCTGCCCTACCGGATCTGTTGTTTTTGTAGGAAACTGTTCTTCCATTATCTATCTTGAAAACACATTGTATTTCACGATACTGTACAGGGCGCTGAAACCATCTTTCCAATTGATTTTTTTTCCTTCAGCGTACGTACGGCCATAATAGGAAATTCCTACTTCATAAATGCGAATGGCGGGTATCCTGGAAATTCTTGCCGTAAATTCGGGGTCAAAGGCAAATCTTTTTTCTTTTAAAGGGATCTGCTGAAGGGTAGTGGTTTTAATTAACTTATAACAGGTATGAACATCCGTAAGGTTAAGATTGGTGAACATATTAGTTAGGAAAGTCAGGAACTTATTCCCGATCGAATGCCAGAAAAACAATATGCGATGGGCGTTACCCCCTGTAAAGCGGGAACCATAAACAACATCCGCATCTCCCCGTATAACTGGCTTTATAAGCAGGTTATATTCTTCAGGATCATATTCCAGATCGGCATCCTGGATAATGGTATAGTCGCCTGTAGCCTTAGGTATACCCGTATGCAGCGCGGCTCCTTTTCCCATATTCTTTTCATGCTTATAATAATGGATATCTGCCTGAGGGTGCTCCTTTATATAGCTCAGGAGGGCTTCTTCGGTATTATCCGTGGAACAATCATTTACCAATATCAATTCTTTCTGAATATTATTGATCAGGTTCACTTCGGCGATCCTGTCCAGGATAAGGTGGATGGTTCTTCCTTCATTATATACCGGAATAATGATTAAAAGCTTCTGAAAATTCACCATAGCTCTATGCGGGTTTAATTGAATAATCCAGGAACCGGATTTTAAGATGCCAGCCTTAAATTTTCGTACATCGAGTTAGCTAGCTTTTGTAATATTCAATGAATTAAGTCGCTAAAATAGGCTTTAGTTCCGGATTCTGCAAGAGGGTCGTAAATAAAATTGGACGGTTAAATTTAACCTGCCGCCCTTAATCAATGTTTAAACTTTTAAAATTCATGACTGGTTTTCCTGGGCTTTCATTCATTCAAAATACATTCAGTTAAACCGGGCAGGAGCAGGTTATCCAAGAGCTGAACTAAAAAAAACGGCTTCGTGGGGAAGCCGTTTTTTTCTGTAAATCCATACATCAACGGTACGTATTTATAGCTTCTTTTCATCATACTTCTTCTGCGCTTCCTGCGCTTCGTGGAAATCCAGTACGACACCGTTGATGCAATAACGCAGTCCGGTAGGAGGAGGCCCGTCATTAAACAGATGACCGAGATGTGATTTACATTTACCGCACATCACTTCGGTTCTTTCCATTCCCATAGTATTATCTTTTTCGTAAATGACACTCGTTTTGCTGATGGGTTCAAAAAAACTTGGCCAGCCGCATCCGCTTTCAAATTTGGTATTACTTTGAAATAAGGGGTTACCGCAAACCGCACAATAGAAGGTGCCGATATCTTTGGAAAATTCAAACTTACTGGAAAATGGCCGTTCCGTACCCTTTTGCCTTGCAACATAATAAACATCTGCAGGCAGAATTTTTTTCCATTCTGCATCAGTCCGGTTTACGCCGGATGTATCTGAACTTATTTTTGAAGCATCCATACGCACTAATTTATTTTGGTTTGAAGTCTGCGAATAACTGCATTGCTGAAACAAAAATGCCAGCAGCAAAATTCCGAAAGTTTTTATGATTTTAATCATGGATTGCATATTAATAACAAAGGTACGAAGCGCCTGTT
>JAYVXJ010000512.1:0-5547 GCA_043785285.1 Chitinophagaceae bacterium | reverse complement strand
TTCACAACTGGCTGTTAAAGCAACACTTCCCCATCGAAGCCCCTGGCGGGTACTCCTGATCAGTGATCGCCCCGGCCGTTTCCTGGAAACCAATATGCTGACGGACCTGGCTCCGCCAAACCGGATAGCGGATGTTTCCTGGATCAAACCGGGGAAGACCACTTTTCCCTGGTGGAACGGAAACGTAACTTCCGACACTCTCAATGCTCCGGGAAATAATTTTGTGACACAGCAATATTATATTGATTTCTGTGCGCGGCATCATTTGGAATATCACACGGTGGTAGAATATGGGCTCCATCAATGGTATCAGGATGATGGTGTTAATTTTATGCCAGGTCCGCATAGCAATGTGCTGAAACCGTTACCAGGTCTGGATATGAAGGAAGTTTGTGAGTATGCACATAGTAAAGGCGTAGGGGTAAGGGTCTGGGTTCACTGGGCTGCTTTATATCCCAAACTCGACAGTGCATTGGCGCTATTTGAACAATGGGGTTTATCCGGAATGATGGTTGACTTTATGGATCGCGATGATCAGGAAATGGTGAATATTCAAACAGAAATTTTAACCAAAGCAGCGGCGCATCATTTACATATTCAATTTCACGGAGCATATAAACCCACGGGCCTCAACCGCACTTTCCCCAATGAATTTACACGGGAGGGAACACTTAATTACGAACACAATAAATGGAATGACAAGGGGGTATCACCGGATCATGATCTGGATATCATATACACCCGTTTGATTGCAGGCAGCACGGATTATCATTTGGGCGGATTCCGGGCTGTGACGCCGGATAAATTCAGGGCGCAATATACGCGTCCACTGATGTTGGGTACGCGTTGTCATATGCTGGCCATGTATGTAGTATTGGAAAATGCAATCTCGATGGTTTGCGATTATCCCGAAGCGTACGAAAATCAACCCGGATTCAATTTTATAGAAAACGTTCCGACCATCTGGGACGAGACAAAAGTTTTAGCAGGAGTCGTGGATAAATACATCGTGATCGCCAGAAAAAAAAAGGGCATCTGGTATGTAGCCGGCATTACGGGAAATGAACCGCGATCTCTTTCCGTTCCTTTGGAATTTCTCGAAGCTGGAAAATATCGTGCTGAAATTGATCAGGACGATATGAAAGCTCCCTTTAACCCCAATGCGCTCTTACATAAAACCGTGATACTGGATCGTTCTGCAACGCTGGAAATCCCGCTGGCTGCAGGAGGCGGATTTACTATTGTATTCGGGCTGGGAGCTCTTACCGCATCAACACAAGAACACAAGCTGTTATTAAAACACGTAACACTGATTGATGGTACCGGATCGGCAGCAAAACACAATATGGATATTTTGCTGGAAGGAGATCGTATTTCCAGGATTTCAAACGACAACCTGACTATACCGGAAAGCATTCACGAAGTAGACCTTAGCGGCAAGACCATCATGCCTTTGCTGATCAGTACGCATGCTCACGTGGGAGCGCTTAAAGGAACTTCAATCGGTGCCGAAAATTATACGCTTGGGAATATTCAACAACAATTAAGTAAATACGAACATTATGGTGTAGGTGCAGTACTCTGTATGGGCACGGACAGGTCACTGGTCTTTCAAGGATTCCGGGATTCTTCGCAGGCAGGTCTGCGTCCCGGAGCGCGACTTTACTCTGCGGGCTATGGTTTTGCCGTTCCGGCTTCACCACCCGGAGGTTCCTGGACAGACCAATTATACCGGCCTGTGACACCGGAACAGGTGCCGGCAGAAATGGACTCCCTTGCCAAATTGCATCCAACGGTAATTAAAATATGGGTTGATGATTTTGGTGGAAGTGCAGAAAAAATGAAACCTGAAATTTATCAGGCAATCATCCGGGAAGCTCATAAACGAGGATTACGGGTTGCAGCGCACTTGTATTATCTGGAAGATGCGCGCCGGCTGGTGGATGAAGGATTGGACATCATAGCGCACAGTATCCGCGACCAGGTAATTGATGATGAGCTATTGAAAAAAATGAAAGAAAAAGGAGTGGTATATATTCCGACCCTTTCGCTGGATGAATACGCATATATTTATTCCCTAAAACCGGAATGGATGAACGATGCCTTTTTCAACGCCTCACTCGAGCCAGGCGTATATGAAATGATCAGTAGTAAGGGGTATTCCGATAAGATCAAAAATTCACCGGATTTTCAACGAAATAAACACGCTATGGAAATCGCGTTAATAAATCTAAAAAAAATAGTTGATGCGGGCATTCTGGTCTGTCTTGGAACTGATTCCGGTGCAACCCCTGTGCGGGCCCAGGGATTTTCAGAACACCTGGAATTGGAATTAATGGTAAAAGCTGGACTGACGCCGCTTCAGGCAATAGAGACCGGAACAAAAAACGCAGCCATTGTTTTAAAAATAAATGATCGGTACGGCACCCTGGAAGCAGGGAAGAAAGCGGATTTTATGGTCCTATCTGAAAACCCGGAAAAAGAGATAAAAAATACCAGAAAGATTGAATCTGTCTGGAAAGACGGAAAAGAAGTAAATCAGGGCCCATTATCAGGAAGGGAATAATAAACTAAGTGAATTATATTTATTCTGTGTGGGAAGGGGAAAGCAGAAACCCTTATTTGCTTTACTAAAGTGAATAAAATCAAAATAATCATATGCAATGAAAGTATTTGTAACGAGAATAATTCCGGATGCAGGTTTGCAATTGATGAAGGATGCTGGAATAGAAATTACGCAATGGAAGGAAAAGAGGGATTTAACTCTTCAGGAATTAATTGATCATTGCAAACCTGTCGATGCACTATTGAGTACCGGTGGAAACAGAATAGATAAAGCATTTTTAAATGCCTGTTCACATTTAAAAGTGATCAGTCTCCATTCTGTCGGTTATGATAAGGTAGATGTTGCCGCAGCAACTGCATTAAAAATTCCCGTTGGCAATACACCGGGAGTATTGAGTGACGCTACAGCCGACGTTGCTTTTCTGCTCATCCTATCCACTTCGAGGAAAGCGTTTTACCTGCATAAATCAATCATTCAGGGTAAGTGGGGATTTTTTGAGCCTACGGCCAATCTGGGGATTGAGATAAGAGGTAAAACCCTGGGTATATTCGGTTTAGGAAAAATTGGTTTTGAACTGGCAAAATGTTGTGCTGCGGCATTTCATATGAAAATCATTTACTGTAACCGCAACCCTAATGAGCGCGCGGAAAAAGAATTGAACGCAGAAAGGGTTTCTTTTGAGGATCTGCTGAAACAGAGCGATGTATTGAGTGTTAACACTTCGTTAACTCCTGAAACAAAAGGGAAATTCAACAAGGAAGTGTTTGCAAAGATGAAGCGTTCATCGATATTCATCAATGCTGCCCGGGGAGCTATCCATAATGAGCCCGATTTGATTGAAGCCTTACAGAAAGGGATCATCTGGGGAGCGGGGATGGATGTTACAGATCCAGAGCCTATGCATCCGGACAATCCTTTACTGCAGATGCCGAACGTGGCTGTATTACCACATATCGGTTCCGCAACAGTAGAAACCCGGAATGCTATGGCCATCATTGCTGCGAAAAATATAATTGCCGGCTTAAGGGGAGAGCGGCTTCCGTTTGCGGTGAATCCGGAGGTCTGGAAGGGTTGATGGTTGACCGCCTTAGGTGTGAATTCGCATCTCAATTCTGTCAACCGTCCACGGTAAACAAATAGGGTCAACGTTCATTCTTCGCATGTTTACCCAGGTTAAAGTTCCTCGAAATATTGAACCCGAAAAAAATATCCCCCTTGCTCCAACGGCCGGTAGTCTGACCGATATATTGCGTTTCTATCATGCCCTGGGAATTACTGAATACGAGTTGAAATACATGTCCGCCCGTTTCAATATCCCAACCCAGAGAAAAGGAATTGTGCAGATCCATTGAAACCAGTTGATTCGGCAAAAGGTAATTATATTCTGCATTGATGCTCATGCGGTTGGTTATTTTCATCCTGGCTCCGCCACCAATGGCGAATACATCATTTTTATCATTGACGGTGGGAACCATGTTGAAATGGAGATAAGTGGGTGCTAATTGTACGGAGAGGTGACTGCTGAATTTACGTGCAATGAGCAACTGCGTGGTATAAGCGGTGCGGTAATTGCCATTCAAATACGGTTTGTCCGGATAACGCTGTGTATAATTGCTAATGGTTCCTAATAAACTTAAAGAAGCAGGTATCTTCTGAGGTCCTTCCGTTTGTCGCAGTAGTTTGTATTTTACATATCCATCAAAAGTTTTTTGGTTTGAGCTTCTGCCGATTCCTACCGCCAACCTGTTCGTGATACCATAATCCAGGCCAAGGCGGAGAGAGGCGTTGTCCAGCCCGAAAAAATTATAGCTGCCACTATTTAATTGCCCGAACCGATGCTGGATCATCACATTCAATGCACCAGCGGCAGGTGCTTCGATGGTTTGCATATTGATTACATGTGTGGCCTTAAAAGTGCCTGTAACATAGGAAGGCTTTGAATAGGACGTCAGGGAATCAGTAAGCGAATGAAGTAATGAATCATTTTGTGCCTGCAGGGGAAGGCGGGCAAAAAATAAAAGGGCGATGAAGGGAAGTTGTTTGATTGACATATTCGTTTATTTTTTGGTAATCCAGGTCACTTGAACCTTTACATTCATTTCTTTGGAAATTTTATCTCTTACGATAGACGGGATACTCATTCCGAAATCTTCTGGTTTTAAATGGAAAGAAGAGTTTCCCAGAATGCTGCCGGATTTTATTTCAAGTGTAGCAGGTTCCTCGATGGATTTGGTTACCCCATGAAGGGTAAGTTTTCCTTTCACGATAATGGGATAGATACCTTCTTTGTTCATTAATCGTTCACAGGAATAGGTGCCGGTGAATTCGGCCTTGGGATATTTATCACTTTCTACATAGTTTTCGTTGAAATGTACCTGCATCAGTTCTTTCCGGAAAATAAATCCCTTCACCAATAGGGCAAAAGCAATACTATTTTTGGTAGTATCTATGATGGCAAACGCCTGACTATTCTCCGCAACGATATCTTCGAGAGGTGTTTTGGAATAAAAACCAATAAACCCTGTCCGGGTCAAATACGGCTGACCTTTGCTATGAAGGCAAAACATCAGTAAGATCAAAATACAAACGGGTAATTTTCCAGCTCTCATAAATATTCAAAAGAGGTTAAAAAATGTTTTTTATTAATCATTTTGAGCTCCGCGATTGATCCAGTCAATAATTTTATTAATGCTGCAGTCGTCCAGTTTAGGTCTGCCGTAAGGCATGCCTATATAACCCGGAGCATGGGTAATATTTCCCCGCAAAAAACCATTATCTGCATACTTTTTAAGGCCGGCATAAGTATCTAAACTGATCCCGCCGCTGCCATCGGTGTTGCCATTACTATGACAGCTATAACAGTTTGCCTGCAGAATAGGGGTTACATTGGTCGTGTACTTTATGTTTGCCGTGTCGCAAGTGTTCCCGCTATTGTTGTTCAGCTTGTCCTCGCTGATCTTGGAACAGGAGAGCACCAGCAA
>JAYVXJ010000511.1:0-1620 GCA_043785285.1 Chitinophagaceae bacterium | reverse complement strand
ATGCAACGGAAGGTCCTGCGTTTTTCAAAATTAGCAATGATCCGCGGGTTACTAAGATTGGCATTTTGTTACGGAATACCAGTCTGGATGAATTACCGCAGTTGCTCAACGTATTGTTGGGAGATATGTCGCTTGTCGGAAACCGTCCGTTGCCTCTATACGAAGCAGCTACTCTGACCACCGACCAATGTGCCCAGCGCTTCCTTGCTCCTGCCGGCATCACCGGACTCTGGCAGATTATGAAAAGAGGTAGGGAAGATATGTCAGTAGAAGAAAGAATCAATCTGGATATTGACTATGCCAACAAGTCCAATTTCATGTACGACCTTTGGATCATGGCCAATACGCCTTCTGCATTGATTCAGAAATCCAGCGTATAAAGCTTCCCAGGTTCATCTTTACACCCTATCTTTCGGACAATGAATGCCTTTCCCGGGGTAATGGAACCTTTTGTTTCCATTATCACCCTGAACTATAACCAGGCACAGGTTACCCGTGAATTCCTGGAGTCCAGCAGAAATCTGCTTTACCGGAATTATGAGATCCTGGTCTGTGATATGGCGTCTTCCATTTCGCCTGCATCGGTCTTTACTGCGTCTGATTATCCGAATACCCGATTACTGCTCAGCGATAAAAACCTGGGGTTTGCCGGGGGCAATAACTGGGGAATGCATCAGGCGAAGGGGGAATTTATGTTCATTGTAAACAATGATACGGAGCTTACACCCGATCTGATTCAGTTGCTGTTGGAACCTTTTTTTCAAAACCCGGCCATTGGCGTCGTTTGTCCCAAGATTAACTATTTTTCTCAGCCCCATACCATCCAGTATGCGGGATTCCGGCCCATGAACAAACTTACCGGCAGAACGTCTACTGTTGGAGATCTGGAGTTGGATAAAGGTCAATACTCCGTTTCCGGTCCTACGAATGGTGCGCATGGTTGCGCTATGATGGTTAAAAAAGAAGTGATTGAAAAAACCGGCATGTTCCCGGAGAAATTTTTTCTTTATTATGAGGAATGGGACTGGTCTGCCCGGATACAAAAAGCAGGATATACCATCTGGTACCAATCCGCCGCTATTATCTATCATAAAGAATCCATGAGTGTGGGAAAGGAAAATCCGTTGAAAGCATACTATCACACGCGGAACAGAATATTATATATGCGCCGCAATAGCAATCCCCTTCAGCTTATTGCATTTACCTTATTCTTTAGTTTCTTCACGTTGCCCAAAGCCATTATCAGGTACCTGTTGAAAGGCCAGTTTCTTCAACTTAACTGGTTTCTGAGGGGTGTCGGATATAATCTTACACATTCCAGTAAATCCGTTGTACGCTGAACGCCCATTTAGTTGAAGGTTGAAGGTTGATGGACTCCTATTAAGGCCGCCATCGGTCAACGGTCAACCCATCAACCTTCAACGAGTTCAGCGTTCAGTGTTTTCTTCCACTGTAAAAGACTTCGGCGTATGAATAAACTCTGCGCGCTTTTTCTTCATTTGCAGAAGGGCCCTGATCATAGCCAGCATCAATACCGGAACCTGGTTGAGCGCACGCACGGTGTTCATGCTGTAAAAAGCACCGGGAATGGAAATAAAAAGGGCAAGAAAATAAATTCCG
>JAYVXJ010000510.1:0-1620 GCA_043785285.1 Chitinophagaceae bacterium | reverse complement strand
ACCTCAATACGATATTTGGTTTTATCTGTCACCTCGAAGAAACGGCTTTTAATTTTGAGCAATTCCAGGACAACTATGAAGTCAATATTCAGCATCCGGATTTTGTCTACCTCGTAGCGGTGAATGAATCCGGCGAGGCCCTTGGTTTTATCAGTTGCCATGGTAATAACCCCCTCCACCAGGGCGGCCCTGCGTTTCAAATTCAAGAGATTTATGTGGCGCGAAATTATCGCGCCCGCGGAATAGGTAAACAATTACTGGCAGCGCTCGAAGAAAAACTAAGCGGGAACGGTCCTCAATGCCTCGACGTTGCGATGGATACGAAAAGAACCGATGCCCGTAAGTTTTTCTATAAAGCAGGATTTCAACAAACGGGGGTAAAGCTGGTAAAGAAATAAGCGATTTATTTAAAATGAATACCTGGATAAACGGTGATGGAAAGAAATTTAGCTGACATATTACCTATACTGGCAGTCGAAAACGACCTGATCCTTTCCAAGCTGGGAGACATAACGATGGGCTTTGAAGCCGGTTTGCCTGAAATCTTCAGTCTTTCCAATGAAGAATATGAAGCTTTTCATCAATCGTGGATCAAGGCCATTAAGGTATTGCCCAAACAATCTGTATTTCATAAGCAGGATTGGTTTATTGAACGTAAATACCCGGCAAACTTTTTGAAAGAAGACCTGAGCCTTTTGTCCCGCAGCAGTGAACGCTTTTTTAACGAACGGCCCTTCTTAAATCATACCTGTTATATCTATCTAACTAAAAAACCTATACATAGGAAATTATCCAGTTCCCTTTTTTCAAATCTTTTACGGAAAACGATTGTGCCGGAAGAAACCTTAAAGCCTCCCATGTTACAGGAATTTCTGGACAGCATCGGGCAATTCAAACGGATTTTGGATGACAGTGGATTTGTGCACCTGCGGCGCCTGAAAGATGATGATTTAACGAGCAGCCCAAATAAAGCCGGACTTATTGAAAAGTATTGTTTTTTACTTGAGGGCGAGGAGTTGATCATTAAGGATATAGCGTTTGCAGAAGGCATCCGCATAGGTGGTCAATTTTGCCAGTTATATACATTAGCCAGTCCGGATGACCTGCCGGCCTTATGCGGACCCCGGATGAATTACGATAAGTATTCTACCGATAGAACGAAGTTCTCCATCGGCTTTGCTTCGACGCTCGGGCAGCTGCTCCCCTGCAACCACATCTATAACCAGTATATTTTTTTGGAAGACACGCAAAAGACGATAAAACAACTGGAAAGCAAAAGATTAAGACTACAATCTCTTTCCGCTTATTCCAGAGAAAACGCCATCGCCAGGGATGCTGTGAATGATTTTTTAAACGAAGCCATCTCGGAAGGCCGAAGGCCGGTAAAAGCGCATTTTAATATTCTCCTCTGGTCTGCGGACAAGGAAAACGTAAAAAATATCCGAAATGCAGTACCGGCTGCCCTGGCCCAGATGGACGCGACAGCCAAGCTGGAGCTGGATGGTGCGCCACAAATATTCTGGGCCGCCATACCGGGCAATGAAGCCGATTTTCCCATGAACGACAGCTTCGACAGCTTTGCCGAACAGGCCAGTTGTTTTTTCAATCTGGAATCCAGCT
>JAYVXJ010000509.1:0-1624 GCA_043785285.1 Chitinophagaceae bacterium | reverse complement strand
AAAAACCATTGTTCTGGTGGGAAGTCTGGATGAAAGTTTCGGAAAAGCGGTCTGCGCCCAGCTGGCATCCCTGAATAAAACGTATTCGACAAAAGTATTTGGTATGCCTACCTGGGACGGAATAGATTTTAGCGGACCCGCATACACTGACCTGGAAATATATTATACAACGCCCTTTTACAGTAACCCGAATGATAGCCTCGTTTCCTCGATCCAGCAATATTTTAAAACCCGGTTTTATTCCCGTCCATCAGATATGGTTTATCGCGGGTATGAAACCATTCTTCATTTCGGGCAATTGTTAACCGGGCATCAGGGGAAGCTTAATGGAAGTATCGGGGAAAGGAAATTTAAGGTCTTCAACGATTTTGATATCCAGCCTGTCTTTCTGAATAAAGAAAACCCCACGCTCGATTATCTGGAGAATAAAAAGCTTTACTTCCTCAAGAAAGTGAATGGCAATGTTGTTGCAGTATATTAAACAACAACTTTCCGTATATGCGGCTGTTAAGTTTTACCGGTAAAGGCATTTATTGTGCAGTAGGTGATTCCTGAATATTCATTATGAAGAAACTATTTGTGATCCTGGGGTTTGCGGTGTCTGGTCTGGCTTTTACCTCAATCGTTCATTGGGCAAGCGGAGATGAACCGGTTCCCATTCCCCCGAGCAAACAAAGAACTGGTGATCCTGTAAACGGGTTTACCTATTTAACCACAGGCGACTATCTGAAAAGTGGGATTCCTTTATCCTATTTCAAAATGGCATTTGGGAAAAGCTCCACAAACTACCTTAACCGTATCGGAGAGAATAAAGAAATGCCCTACGATTATACAGCAGTAAAAGCAACGAACGGAGAAATCGTAGTGGCTCCGAATTGCCTGCAATGCCATGCACAGGTTTTTGATGGTAAGTTCATCATGGGTTTGGGGAATAGTACGGCTGATTTCAGGCAAAGCGAAAAGCTGGACCCTAAAAATGCAGCAGCAGCGGAAAAACTGTTAAAAAACCTGGATCCGCATAAATATGAAGCAGCAGAACCTTTTTTGAGAGTGGTGAAAGCCGTGGGTGCAAAATTAAATACGCAGGTCAGGGGAGTAAATATTGCGGACAGACTGGCTGCTCTGCTGGTCAGTCATCGCGATCGAAATACGTTTAAGTGGAGCGATGAACCGCTTTTGAAAATCCCTGATGAAGTGATCCCTACCGATGTGCCGGCCTGGTGGTTATTGTGGAAGAAAAATGCGATGTTCTATAATGGATTTGGGCGTGGCGATTTCGGAAGGTTTTTAATGGCTTCTAATTTATTTACAGTAAATGATACGTCGGAATCCCGCGAAGTAGACAGTCATTTTAATGATGTACTGGCTTATATCCAATCCCTGCGCGCACCCACCTATCCGAAACCATTGAATAAATCACTGGTTAAGGAAGGGGGTATTTTGTTTGTTCAAAACTGTTCAAAATGTCATGGCAGTTATGGAAGCGGGGGAAAGTACCCTAATCTGTTAATTCCCGAATCGGTGATCGGGACCGATTCCATGCTGTTCAAAAGCAATTACCAGAGTTCCCAGTTCGTTGACTGGTTCAACAATTCCTGGTTTGCACAGGGAGATCATCCGGCCA
>JAYVXJ010000508.1:0-5580 GCA_043785285.1 Chitinophagaceae bacterium | reverse complement strand
TGTTTCCCCTTTCTCAAAATGCTAAACCCTCCGGAAATGCTAACGATGAAACGGCCAATGTGAGTACGTCGGCGTACCCGATTGTTACCGGTACAGTTACCAACGATAAAGGGGAACCATTAGAAGGTGCAACGGTAATTGTAAAAGGAACATCCATTGCTACAACTACGAATAGCAAAGGAGTTTTTAAGATTGAAGTTCCAAATGACAATTCGGTATTGGTAATTACCTACACCGGTTTCTTATCTCAGGAAGTAAATATTGGGAAACGAACCGAGTTTTCCATCAAATTGGTACCGGTAGATAGTAATCTGGGTGATGTTGTTGTTATCGGTTACGGAACAGCTAAGAAAAAGGATCTTACAGGTGCAGTACAAAATGTATCTGTCAAAAGACTTTTAGACAGACCTATTGTAAATCTTGGACAGGCATTACAAAGTAAAGTTGCTGGTGTTGAAGTAATCTCACAAGGTGCTGGGGTTCCGGGATCGATGCCCATGATTCGTATTCGGGGAACTAACTCCATTAATTCTAATAATGATCCCTTATTTGTGGTTGATGGAGTTGTAGGTGTAGCAAATCCTTTATCGAGTTTGAACCCGCAGGACATAGCATCACTTGATGTTTTGAAAGATGCTTCATCTACCGCTATCTATGGTGCACGCGGAGCGAATGGTGTTATTATTATTACAACCAAACGAGGTATAAATGGTAAGCCGCAGGTTGATATTAATTCATCTGTGTCTGTCGGCGTGTTACAAAGACATCTTTATACTTTGACGGCAGACCAGCTTATGTATGTTTATTTGCAAGCCATGGCGAATGGTAACAAATATGGAATAGTTAATGCAGCTAAAGATTTTCGTGGCCCATCCGCCGCAGGTCAATCTTTTTCTGAAATGCCCTGGTTATTCAAGCAAGTTCCGAAAGGGGGCTATTTATTACCGTTGGAGGGTAAGGATGGTAACTATTATGCACCGATATATAATTCTGATTGGGAAAGTCTGATATTTCGCCCTTCGGTTTCAAATGATCAGCATATAGATATCCGTGCTGGCAATGAAAATGCAAAATTCTCTTTATCACTGGGATATTCCGATCAAGAGGGCTTGATGAGGCAATCATTCTTCAGGCGTTACACCGGCAGGGTTACCGGTGATGTGAAAGTTACGAAATGGCTCAATTTAAGCACTGCTCTCAGTTTTATTAAAAGCAGGTCGACAAATGATGATGGTATCACCCGGTCCACTGCAGAAGTATGGAGCATTCTGCCAACGAAATACCCTAATGATCCTGCTCTGGGATCATATGCTGGCAGGTGGGGCAGTAACGGTGACTTTAATGTAGGGGAGCAGTGGTATAATATTCTTTTTAGAAGGTCTCAGATTTACGGACGTAATAATGTGGGTCAGGTTACTGGTAGCCTTACACTGAATGCTAAAATAACCAATGATTTGAGTTTTAAAAGTGATTTCTCAATTGATTACAACGCATACAAGAATAATTACTATAGCGGAAAGTTATATGGAAGTGATGGCAGTGCAAGTATTAATGTTTCTAATACCTTTTATTGGCAAAACGAGGATTATTTCAATTATGAGAAATCAATCGGTAAGGACCATCACGTAAGTGCTATGTTAGGCCTTTCCTGGTCTCAATTTAACTGGGAAAATGCGGGTGCAAGTAATTCCGTCTTTTTGTCAAATTTCTACGGATGGTCTAATCTTAATGCCGGGGCAGCTACAAGACCCAGTCCTTCCAGCAGCGATGGTTTAAGTACGTTGAACTCTTACTTCTCCAGGGTTAACTATAGTTATAAAGACAAGTATTTACTTACTTTAACAGGTCGCGTAGATGGCTCATCTAAATTCGGGGCAAACAATAAATATGGTTTCTTTCCTTCCGCCGGGGTAGCCTGGAGAGTGTCTCAGGAAAATTTTATGAAGAATATAGATGCTATCTCGAGTCTTAAATTACGTGCAAGCGTTGGTCGCACCGGGAACCAGGAAATTGGAAGTTATGTGACCCAGTCCTATATTTCCACAACCAGTGTTGTATTGGGCGGTTCTGCCTTAACAGGTCTTTATCCAGCTACGGTGGGTAATCCTGATCTGAAGTGGGAAACCACCAATCAATCTGATGCCGGGATGGAACTTGGTTTATTTCATGATCGCATTAACCTGATTGTGGATTTTTATCACAAAGTTACAAGTAATATGTTGCTCGATGTTCCGCTTCCGCTTTCAACCACTTCAGGTAGTGTAAAAGAGAACTACGGTCAGGTTCAAAACGAAGGTTGGGAATTCACTTTAGGTACTCGTAATATCGAGACAAATAATTTCAATTGGAGTACTGCTTTAATAATCACCGCAAACCGGAACAAAGTTTTACAGCTTGGACCAACCGGAGCACCAATCTATGCTCAGACAGGGGCTGGAAATGGAACTTCAGTATTAAAGGTGGGAGCGCCTATCGGATCCTTTTTTGGCCTTACCCGTTTAGGGGTTTATAGCACAGAAGAGACCTCTTTAGCCGCCCGTTATGGCATGAAGCCTGGTGATCTGAAGTTTTTAGATAGGAATAAGGATGGTAAGATTGATTTACTTACGGATGGCGGTATTATAGGCAACGCATTTCCCAAGTGGGTAATTGGCTTTAATAATACGATTAACTATAAAAGTTTTGATGCCAGCCTGGATATTCAGATTGTGCAGGGCGTAACTAAAGCATTCGTACATGAATCTGCTGAAGATCGTCAGTTAGTTTCCGGAGGTTTGAATTCGACACTTGATGCATGGCGTCCGGATCATCAGAATACTCAGGTTGCCCAGATGCGTCCGGGAAATGGCGGCGCTTATTACCAATCCTATCCTGACACACACGAAATGTATGATGGCTCTTTTATACGAGGTGCTAACGGTACAATTGGTTACACCTTTTCTGATCATTTTGTTAAAAAAATTGGTTTTCAAAGATTCAGGATTTACCTGAATGCACAGAACTTCTTTTTGATCACCAAAGCTGCCGGTTATGATCCTCAGGGTAGTTCGCTGGACAAACAATTTGCACTTGTTCCTAATACTGATAAATATCAGTATCCAACTCCGTCAGTTTACTCTTTTGGAGCTAATATTAGTTTTTAAAAATTTAAATTATTATAATATGCGATTTAATATAAAGAAAAATAGTATGGTTGTGAAATACACTATACTATTTACAGCGTTCGTACTTATTCTTAGTAGTTGCAAGAAATTTTTGACAGAGACGCCTACTGGAGCATTAACTGATCAATATACTTTTTCGACTGCTGCAGAAGGGAGTGCTTTAACCGTGGGTACTTACAGATCTTTAGCTCCATATACCGGTGGTGCAGGTGATTGGGGCAATTACCTGCCTGCAACACTCGAATATCCTACCGGTGAGGCATTTACTTCGGACACACATGTGCAGTTTTGGAAATTTCAAACTAACCAGACTACTGGAGGACTTCTTTCTGATTATGACAATTTTTGGAATAACAATTATCAGGGTGTAAGAGATTGTAACCTGGCGATTTCAAAAATACCCGGGATAAAAGAATGGTCACCGGCTCAACAATCGGCCGCTCTCGGAGAAGTGCGTTCCTTACGTGCCTTTTATTATTTCAATCTGGTACGTTATTATGGGGATGTTATTATGGATACATCGGTTCTTAAAAGCATCGGTGATGCTCAACAACCACGTACCTCTCTTAAGTCTGTCTATGATGATGTAATCATTCCAGATCTTGAGTTCGCTGTTAATCAGAGTTCTTTAACAGATTCAAAATCACCGAATGGTCGTATAACAAAGTATGTTGCCAGGGCCATCTTAGCAGATGTTTATCTTACTTGTGCCGGCTATCCATATCAGGAAGTTGCGACAGATCCCAAAAAGAATTGGTGTGTAGATGGGTCATTTAGTCAAAGTGGTTACCCGGTTAATACTCCGAGTTCCATAACATTTTTACAGAAAGCGCAAGCGCAACTTAATGTTTTATATGGCAGCTATACTTTAGGAACATATCACGACCTTAATGATCCTGCTAGGAATAACAGTGGCGAGGCAATATTTCAGGCCCAATATTTAGGTGGGGTTAACGATATGTCAGGACTGGTAGCAGCTGCTCTTCCCGGACTTAGTCACGTTTCTGTTTTTGGCGATGAGTATGGTACTTTTATACCAAGCACAGGTTATTTCCAGTCGTATAATCCTGCTGACTTACGCGTTCAGAACCGCCAGATGTTCTATTTTTCTGATACAAAGTCAACGAAATACGATCCGGCTCAAGGCCCTGCTGATAAATTTTCTATGGCTTATTTATATAAATTTTATGATTCTGTTGCCATTAAAGTTACCGGGCATGCCAATTTAAATTGGACATTTTACAGGTATGCAGATGTGCTGCTAATGCTAACTGAAGTAAATTGGGCATTGAGACAATCTGGAGGTACTGTTTCAGATAATGATATTATTAAAGGAATTAATGAATTAAGAGCCAGGGCTCTCCTTCCTGCTTATCGTGCTAGTGAAGTAAGTCTCCTGAACATTATGAGTGAACGCGCCTACGAATTAGTATTTGAGAATAAAATGCTATGGGATCAGCGTCGTACACGGATGTGTCTTATAGACGGAGTTGGACAATTTTCTGGAATTGAAAACTTTGTTGGTCATCAGCCTACCGGATTTAGCTTTGCGTTTTCTGAAATGAATCTGTTGGCGCCAATTTCACAGCAGGAAATTGCTAATAACGCAAAATGTTTACAGAATAATAGTTTTTTGCCGAAGCAAGGTGGACAATAAGAATTGTGAATGTAATTGTCAATTAAATTATATACATACTAAAATGAAAAATAAGATATCGTTAATATCAATATGTTCACTAGCGTTAATCGTAAGTTGTAGTAAGCAACCATATTATAACATTCCTACCGGCTCGAATGGAAATGTGATACTTACAGGTATTGCAACAGCCACTTCAGTTGGTATTACTACGCTAGACGATAATTTCACAATCAATGCAACGCTGCCTAATGCGAAAGCAGGCGATGTGTTGACGGTTGAATTGCTCAAACCACAAGTTCCGTCAGGAGGCGGTGCTGCACAATTGCTTCCTTTAGCGGGAACTCAGAAACAAGTTACTGTAGCTGTGGATTTAACGGTTTCGGTAAATTTTACCAGAGCACAGGCAATGATGAATGTACCAGGTGATTTTGTAACTACCACTTTTTCGGGAAAAACGGAATCAGCTTCGCTCGTGGTTACGCTGACACTGGCTACAACAGTTTCAAATCCGGAATATGGTGGTAATCCGGTTAACGTAATACGTTCTGCGGGTACTGCTTTCTTTGATGTTAGTGTTCAGCCTAAGTTAGGCGCCTACGCAGGTTCTGTGCTCGTAAAGAGAAAGAATGGAATCAATGATCTATGGGTAAATGTTGGGAGTTTTGCTTCTCCTTCCAAAGTGCCGGTTTCAGGTGACGATTTTGCTGTAGGTAAGGATACTATGTACTATTCTTTTGTATCTCAGGTAAATCCTTTTGTTGATACGGTTAATATGCA
>JAYVXJ010000507.1:0-5596 GCA_043785285.1 Chitinophagaceae bacterium | reverse complement strand
TGCACTCAAAACAGCAGCATACCGATCCGAAAAATAGTTTAATTCATAACCATGTCAGACCTACATTTTCAAAGAAATTTTGGTATAGCGGCTCATATTGATGCCGGTAAAACAACAACTACAGAACGTATCCTGTACTATACAGGGGTGTCGCATAAAATCGGGGAAGTGCATGATGGTGCAGCTACCATGGACTGGATGGAGCAGGAAAAAGAAAGAGGGATCACCATCACTTCTGCAGCCACCACCTGTTTCTGGAATTTTCCAACAGATCAGGGGAAGAAATTAGCGGATACCAGACAATATAAATTCAACATCATTGATACGCCGGGCCATGTGGATTTTACAGTGGAAGTAGAACGTTCCCTGCGTGTACTGGATGGTTTGCTGGCCTTGTTTTGCGCCGTATCCGGTGTGGAACCCCAGTCCGAAACCGTTTGGCGCCAGGCTAACAAGTATAAAGTACCCCGAATCGGTTTCGTAAATAAAATGGACCGGGCAGGAGCAGATTTTTTGAATGTGGTAAAACAGATTAAGGAAATGCTGGGCGCCAAAGCCGTTCCGCTGCAATTACCGATCGGTGCGGAAGATGATTTCAAAGGCGTGGTGGATCTGATCACCATGAAGGGAATCATCTGGGATGAAGAAGGTAAGGGAATGACTTATCAGGAAATCCCCATCCCGGAAGATATGGTGGACGAGGTAAATGAATGGCGTCAGCACCTGGTGGAAGCCGTAGCGGAATATGATGTGAAACTCCTGGAAAAATTTTTCGAGGACCCGAATTCCATTACCCAGGATGAAATGCATGAGGCCATCCGTAAGGCAACCATTGATCTTTCCATCATTCCGATGATGTGCGGATCTTCTTTTAAGAATAAAGGCGTGCAGAAAGCCCTTGATGCCATTGTACGGTATCTTCCTGGACCTGCAGACGTTGCCGCTGTAATTGGGCACGATCCGAATACTGGAGAAGAAATTTCCCGCAAGCCGGATGCGAAGGCACCCTTTGCAGCCCTGGCATTTAAAATAGCAACCGATCCTTTCGTAGGCCGCCTCGCCTTCTTTCGGGTCTATAGCGGTCATCTTGATTCAGGTTCCTATGTATTAAATACCAGGACCGGAAAGAACGAGCGCATTTCCCGGATCATGCAGATGCATGCCAACAAACAGAACCCGATTGATTTTATTGAAGCGGGTGATATTGGTGCTGCAGTCGGATTCAAGGATATTAAAACCGGAGATACCTTATGCACGGAAGACCATCCCATCATTCTGGAAAAAATGACTTTCCCTGAACCGGTGATCTCTGTAGCTATTGAACCGAAAACACAGGCTGACGTGGATAAAATGGGTATGGCCATTGCCAAGCTGGTGGAAGAAGATCCGACACTGCGGGTTAAGACAGATGAAGAAACCGGACAGACCATCTTAAGTGGAATGGGTGAACTTCATTTGGAAATTATCGTTGATCGTATGCGTCGCGAGTTCAAAGTGGAAATCAACCAGGGAGCGCCACAGGTAGCTTATAAGGAAGCATTCCAGAAAACCATTGAACACCGGGAAACGCTGAAAAAACAAACAGGTGGCAGAGGTAAGTACGCCGATATTATTTTTGAAATCGGGCCCGCAGATGAGGAATTTCTGAAAGAAGACAAGGGTCATTATCAGTTTATCAATGATATTTTCGGCGGATCCATTCCCCGCGAGTTTGTTCCGGCCATTGAAAAGGGATTTGAATCAGCCATGACCACCGGCGTATTGGCCGGCTATCCGGTAGATAACCTGAAGATCCGGGTATTTGATGGTGGTTTCCATGCGGTGGATTCCGACTCTATGTCGTTTGAACTCTGCGCAAAACAGGGATTCCGGGAAGCTGCTAAAAAAGCAAAACCGGTATTACTGGAACCCATTATGAAAGTAGAAGTGATCACACCCGATCAATACATGGGAGATGTTACGGGAGACCTGAACCGTCGCCGGGGTATGCTCGAAGGAATGGACAGCAAGAACAATGCACAGGTGATCAAAGCCAAAGTGCCGCTCTCCGAAATGTTCGGATACGTTACGCAACTTCGTTCATTGAGTTCCGGCCGGGCCACTTCAACCATGGAATTTTCACACTATGCACCTGCGCCTAACAACATAGCTGAAGAAGTGATCGCCAAAGTAAAAGGTAAAGGCAAAGTGACCGCATAACAAATGAAAATTTATTTTCAAAAGTTTACGCTGATTGGCCTGCTGGTTTGCATTACTGTTTCCGGTTCAGCTCAATTTTATAAAGCGCTTGTGTGGAGTGCCGATGGGAAAAGTTTTTATCATGAAGAAGACGGAGGCATCATTAAAACCACCTTGTCCACTGGAACGGAAGAACCTGTTCTCCCGGTACATGATCTGACACCGGCAGGAAAAGAAAGGTCTTTGCAGATCCGTTATTTTTTTTTCACTCCGGATTTCAAGAAACTGCTTCTGTACACAAATGCCCAAAAAGTATGGCGTTATGATACCCGGGGTGATTACTGGGTCTATGATTTTTCTGATCATACTTTAAAGCAATTGGGAATCTCCCTGCCTCCGTCTTCCCTGATGTTTGCAAAATTTTCTCCGGATGGAAAGAAAGCCGCTTATGTCAGCGGGCATAATTTATATGTGGAAGACCTCAACACCCATCAGATTAAAGCCCTCACCCGGGACGGAACACGTAAAATGATCAATGGCACTTTTGATTGGGTATATGAAGAAGAATTTGACTGTCGCGATGGTTTCCGCTGGAGTCCCGATAGTAAAGCCATTGCTTTCTGGCAGATCAACGACCGCAATACCCGGGATTATCTGATGCTCAACAGCACGGACTCCGTTTACTCGCATGTAGTGCCGGTTGAATATCCAGTGGCCGGGCAACTCCCATCTCCTTATAAAATTGGCGTGGTGGATGTTTCCAATGATCATATTCAATGGATGCATATTCCAACAGATAAAAAACTGGGGAGTTATTTGCCAAGGATGGAATGGGCAAACAACAGCCAGGAATTGATTGTTCAACACCTGAACAGACAACAGAATGAAAGTGATATCCTGCTCTGTAAAGTAAAGGATGGGTCTTCAAAAAATATTTATTCAGAAAAAGACAGTGCCTGGATTGATATTATTTCCAGGTGGGATGATGACTATAGAATGGGTGGGTGGGACTGGCTTCAACAGGGTGCCGAATTCATCTGGCCAAGTGAGAAAGACGGCTGGAGGCATTTATACCGGGTGAGTCGCGATGGTAAAAAGCAAACGCTCATCACTGCAGGAAATTATGATGTAATGGATATCGCCCTGATAAATGAAAAGGAAAACCTGCTTTATTTTATGGCGTCTCCGGATAATGCTACCCAGAAATACCTGTACCGCTGCAGGCTGAACGGAAAAGGGAAGGCGGAAAGGGTAACGCCTGCCAATGAACCAGGTACCCACAACTATGAACTTTCTCCCGGCGGCGAGTATGCTTTCCATAATTTTTCAAACTATTATACCCCGCCATCCGGAGAATGGATAAGTATTCCTTCACATCAGCCGATTCCGGACACCCGGGGAATAAATATGCCCGGCGCGGCAGACAGTGCCGCATCCAATATTTCTTTTTTCAAAGTGAAAACGGCAGATGGAGTCACTATGGATGGATGGATGAAAAAACCCATTCCCTTCAACCCGGCGAAAAAATATCCGGTGTTATTCGAGGTGTATACCGAGCCGGGCGGACAAACTGTTTTGGATAATTATGGAATCGGCGGAAATTCCCTTTACCAGGGTGATCTGGCGAAAGACGGATATATCTATATTTCTGTGGATAACCGGGGAACGCCCGCTCCGAAAGGAAGTGCCTGGAGAAATTCCATTTACCGGAAGATAGGCCGGTTGAATATTCATGATCAGGCCATGGCTGCTGCTGAAATTCTCAAATGGCCATTTGTGGACAGCTCCCGGATCGCTGTATGGGGATGGAGTGGGGGTGGTTCGGCTACCCTTAACCTGTTATTCCAGTATCCCGAAATATATAAAACGGGGATTGCGGTGGCCGGGCTGAACAATCTGCTGACCTACGATAATATTTACCAGGAAAGATATATGGGAATTCCGAAGGAATCCCTGGAGGATTATGTAAAAGGTTCTCCTATCAGTTATGCCCGGAATCTCCGGGGTAATCTGCTGTATATCCACGGTACGGGAGACGATAACGTGCATTTCAACAATGCCGAAATGCTGGTCAATGAGCTGATTAAGTATAACAAGACCTTTCAGTACATGGCCTATCCCAACCGGACGCACGCCCTGAGTGAGGGACCTGGAACTACGCAACACCTGCAAGGCCTGTATACCCGATACCTGAGGGAGTATTGCCCGGGTGGTCCGAAATAATTCTCCAAAAAAAGAGAATAATTCTTTGACCGTTTATTTGTTTGTCGCTACCTTTGCATCCCGTTCAAAAAACGGGGATTGACCTATGTCTCAGCGAATCAGAATCAAATTGCAATCGTACGATCACAACCTCGTGGATAAATCCGCTGAAAAGATCGTAAAAACTGTGCGCAGTACGGGAGCCGTTGTAACGGGCCCTATTCCTTTACCTACCCGGAAAAAGGTATTTACTGTGCTTCGTTCACCTCATGTGAATAAAAAAGCACGCGAACAGTTTCAGTTGCATACGCATAAGAGATTGCTGGACATTTACACATCTACCTCCAGAACAGTAGATGCTTTATCCAAGCTAGACCTGCCATCCGGAGTTGATGTGGAGATTAAGGCCTGACAAGGGTAAATATTCCATCTGCCAATCCGCGAAAGCGGCGAAAGCAGCGCTGGATCTTTGAATAAAAAATATGAACAAGCCGTTCGGGGTTTGTTTACTACCGGTACTTCTGTCACCTGCCATAGCATTCGCGAAGGCGGGCATCTGTAAAAAGATGACGAAGCATAGCCATCAGGTGATCAACGGTCACTTTTGCTGAAGCTTCGGCGACTAATAGAAAAGGTCGGTTGCAAACAGGGGATTGAAATCAGTATCAGCCTATTAATAAGCTGACAAATAAGCGGCTGATTGTCCTTAGACTCCAGGCACAAACCAATAAAAAATGAAAGGGTTAATTGGAAAAAAAATTGGAATGACCAGCGTGTTCACCCCCGATGGAAAGCAGGTAGCCTGCACCATCATAGAGGCCGGACCTTGTGTGGTCACCCAGGTTAAGACCACGGAGACAGACGGGTACAGTTCTCTTCAGCTCGCCTTTGGCGACAAAAAAGAAAGGCATATTCTCTCTTCAGAAAAAAATCACTTCGCCAAGTCGAATACTTCCGCAAAGAAATTCATTAAAGAATTCCGCAATTTTTCCTTAGAAAAAAATTTAGGGGACGCCCTCACGGTAGACATTTTCGCAGAAGGCGAAAAAGTGGATGTGGTGGGTACTTCAAAAGGCAAGGGATTCCAGGGTGTTGTTAAACGTCACGGATTTCATGGGGTTGGTGGTCAGTCGCATGGCCAGCACGACCGTAGCCGCGCTCCCGGATCATTGGGTAACTCTTCTGATGCATCCCGTGTAATGAAAGGTGTTCGTAT
>JAYVXJ010000506.1:0-1631 GCA_043785285.1 Chitinophagaceae bacterium | reverse complement strand
TGTAAAGTATATAAGCAAAGGCCATAGTTAAAATATGAACTTAAAATAAAAAAGGTTCCAGTTTCCTGAAACCCTTTACCACTTTGTGTGGGCCCACCAGGATTTGAACCTGGGACCCTCTGATTATGAGTCAGATGCTCTAACCAACTGAGCTAAGGGTCCCGCCTTTTCAGGCGCTGCAAAAATATAGTATTCAGGGGCAGAAATTAAAATATTAAAATGATCTTAAAGCAGGCTCTAAAAGCAGCATATTGAACCATTTCATGGTCATTTGTTAAAATACTCGGTTTATTCGTTAATATTGTCTGGCCTGACCTGCTTAAATAGTGTGTGATGTCTCCGATTGCTGAACTGAGAATACAACAACTGCAAACCCGAATTGCCCGGTTTGACGACCAGATGGCCTATAAGGAATTATTTACCTCTCTTTACCCTTCACTCTATCACTTTATTATAGATATCATCAAATCCCGGCAGGTTGCCGAAGAGATTATTTCAGACGTTTTTATGAAGATCTGGGAAAAAAGAAAAAGCCTGGAAGAAATCCTGAACCTGCGGGTTTATTGCTTTGTGGCTGCCAAAAACCTAACCCTGAATCAACTGGAAAAACAAAAAAGAGAAGCTACCTGCAATATTGATGAATACGCTTCCCATATCCGCAGTATGAATGTGGATCCGGAACAAATGATGATAACGGAAGAAATGCTCAAGCGCGTTCACCAGATCGTTGAAACGCTGCCTTCCCGCTGCAAGATGGCCTTTAAGCTCGTTAAAGAAAATGGTTTCAAGTATAAAGAGGCCGCTGAAATTCTCAATGTTTCTGTAAAAACCATTGAAAATCAATTGGCTATCGCCCTCAAAAAGATCAATACGGCCATCCACTTCGATATCTGCCGCAGCATCCCGCTGTCTGTCGGGAATTAATACTGATATTTTTTTATCCATCTTGGGGGTATTTTGATTTTTTTCTGTCCTTATTACTATCCCCCTCTTATGATTAATGATGATACCTGGAATTTAATCGCTAAAAAGCTGTCGGGCGAAGCCTCTCCTGATGAATTGCTGGAGCTGGAAAAGGCATTGAAGCTGAATCCTGATCTGCATTATTCCCTACAGGCCATTCACGACTTATGGAAAACACATCCGTCAACGCAGCATGCCCTGGCCGAAAAGGCTTTTGAAAAACACAAAGAAAGGCTGCGGTCTGCTTTATTGGATTTCGCGATAGACGATCTCCCACAGGATTATCCGGAAATCTTTCCTGTAAAAAACACAAAGCGTTTGTTCAGGTCTGCCGCGATCGGGGCCGGATTTATGTTGATTTTTTCTGCCATCTATTTTGCCGTACAACCCCATCCGAAAACAGCTCCGGAGTTTGGCCGCCCGGAACAAAAAAAATCAAGTGAAGTGGTCACCCAATATGGTACCCGCACCAAGTTACTGCTGCCCGACGGTACTTCCGTTTGGTTAAATGCCGGCAGCCGGCTCACCTACGATTCCACCTATGGTACCCCGATCCGGGAAGTTTCCCTTACCGGCGAAGGATTTTTTGACGTGGTGAAGAACAAGCAAAAACCTTTTATTATCCATACCGGCAATATCAATATTAAAGTGTTGGGAACTGCCTTTAA
>JAYVXJ010000505.1:0-1631 GCA_043785285.1 Chitinophagaceae bacterium | reverse complement strand
GCCTGGGTTATTTTTCCATGTTTATCTTCGGAATGTGTATTGCCTCTTTTATCAGCAATCCACGTAAACATGTTGATTCCCTGATTGCCTTGGTATTGCATGTAACGGCATCAGTACTCATTTTCATATTTCTTGGCTGGCAGATCTGGTTTTGCCTCTTTTTCCTGCCATTTATTATTGCCTTTGGGTTTGGGGCTTATTTATTTTATGCCCAGCATAATTTTCCGGGAGTCACTTTTGCGGAAAACAATGAATGGGCTTATGAAAAAGCAGCCCTGGAATCTTCGAGTTATATGATGATGAATCCGGTTATGGCCTGGCTTACAGGGAATATCGGGTATCATCATATCCATCACCTCAATTCCAAAATTCCTTTTTACCGTTTACCGGAAGTGATGAAGGATTTTAAGGAATTGCAAAATTGTAAACGGACTTCTCTGAGTCCGAAAGAAGTGTTGGCCTGCCTTCGCTTAAAGATATGGGATCAGGAAAAACATCAGATGGTGGGATTGAGGGATATCCGGTAGTCTATACAGTTCTTCAGACGGTCAACCATACCGGTCATGATTATTTGCTTTATTTTTTCGGGAGGGGCAACGGAGGGTGCCATAGATTCGCTCTTAAAGGCGGTCAACGGTCAGCCTTTCCGGCATTCCATGTTTTAGCCGCTTCCCACCCGATCATAGCTGTTTTGCGGGTGCTTCCCCAATGGTATTGACCGAATTCACCGGTTGCTTTTATCACCCGGTGACAGGGGATAAGAAAGGCTACTGGATTACTGGCCACTGCTGAACCTATGGCACGGAAGGCTTTTGGATTATTCAGCTTTTCTGCAACAGCAGAATAAGAGGAGACTTCGCCCATTGGAATTTTCAAAAGGGTTTCCCAAACCTTGATCTGGAAAGGCGTTCCTTTCAGGTGTAACTTAATCTCCCCCTGTTTACTCCAGTCCTGGTTAAAAATAAATAGCGCATCCTGCTGAATCTTATCCGTCAACTGTTGAAATCCGGCCTTGGGAAAACTTTTTTTCAACTCCTGCAATGCCGCTTCCTGCCCGTCATCTGCAAATGCCATATAGCAGATCCCTGTATGTGTTGAGCCTACGATGAGGGTGCCAAAAGGACTTTCAGCAAAACTGTAGTTGATATGAAGTTGCTCGCCGCCATTTTTATATTCACCCGGTGTCATTCCTTCTACCTTAATAAAAAGGTCATGTAGCCTGCTGGTGCCGGAAAGACCGGTTTCTACTGCTGTGTCAAACAAAGTAGCCTGCGTTTCTTTCAGCATCTCTTTAGCATGTGTCAAACTAAGGTATTGAAGAAATTGTTTGGGAGTAACACCAGCCCATTCCTTAAACATTCTTTGAAAATGAAAAGGACTTACATGCACATGTTCCGCAGCTTCTTCCAGACCGGGTTGCTGTTTAAAATGCAGCCTGTAGAAGTTGATAGCTTCCGCAATCCTGCCGTAGTTTATTTCGGGTTGTGTTTCCATGGTTCACTTATTTTATAACACAAAAGTAAATGCGTATTTGGGGCGATAAAACCCGATTCTTGCGCACTTAATGGTTGAATCGTGTATTAATATCCGGGATCAACGATTATTCTATACTATTCACCGGGATAAATAAG
>JAYVXJ010000504.1:0-5599 GCA_043785285.1 Chitinophagaceae bacterium | reverse complement strand
GTATTCTTCGACGTAATAAAACCAGATACCAATATAAAGAATAAGGCAGCCGTGGAAATTACGAACCCGAAATGTTTAGCTCTTTGTTTCATGCGGGTCAGATTAAATGGTATGTTTACAATCCGATATTCCCACTTACAATGGCAAAGATTGTTCCAGGGAAATATACCTGATAAAATAATAAAGTATAAATGCGGGTAGGTTCTCCGTTTATGATCGTTAGCTCATTCATAGTCTGGAAAGAGATTCTTTGAGAAAAAGAGCTTCATTGTGCTCCTTATCCTTTGCTGCATAAACCAGGGTAACTGCTCCTTTCTTCACTTCCTCTTTTAAGAGTGAAACAGCTTCTTTATTTTCCTTTAACTCACGGAGATACCGCTTCTTGAATTCAGCCCATTTTTCCGGCTCATGACCAAACCATTTCCGGAGTGTTGTGCTGGGAGCAATATCCTTCAGCCACAAATCCACTTTTGCTTTTTCTTTTGTCAATCCGCGCGGCCAAAGCCTGTCCACCAGAATGCGCATGCCGTCTTCTTTATCAGGAGCATCGTACACTCTTTTGATATCTTGTATCATTTTTTTTGATGATTGATGGTAGATGGCGGAAAATCCTTCCCTATTTTCTCTACTACTTTTTCCAGGTCAATTCCCTGCCCGAGCACCCCTTTGAAAATATCGGGTTGCTGCCGGATGCGGGCAGGCGAATTGTAAATGGTAAAATCCTGGATCGTTAAACCTGGTTTTACTTCTTCCCAATGGAGCGGCATAGATACTGTTGCACCTGGTTTGGGCCTTAAAGAATACGGAGCGGCAATGGTCTGAATCTGTCGGTTTTGTAAAAAGTCCAGATAAATTTTCCCTTTCCGTTTAGAAAGACTTCGTTCAATACTGGTAAACCCGGGTATTTCCTGCTGAACCGCTGTAACTACCAGTTCAGCAAACATCTTTGACTGATCATAAGCATATTTAGCGCCCAGGGGAATATATATATGCATACCCGTGGATCCGGAAGTTTTACAGAAAGCAGTTACGTTCAGCTGATCCAGGTATGATTTAATCTGAAGCGCTACTTCAATCACCTGCTTGAACGTATTTGTTTTGTCGGGATCAATATCAATCACACACCAATCCGGGTTATCGGGCTTTTGAATCCGGCTATGCCATGGATTCATTTCGATACAGCCCAGGTTCGCCATATAGATCAGGCTCGCCTCATCTGTCGCCACCAGAAAATTTTTATTCTTCCCATCGCTTTCACTTTTATACCGAAAAGTCTTCATCCAGTCAGGAAGTTGATCCCCTATATTCTTTTGATAAAAACTTTCTCCATCAATGCCATTCGGATGCCGGTTCAGCGACTGGGGCCGGTCTTTCAGGTAAGGCATCATATATTCCGCAACCTGATAATAATAATTGATCATGTCCCCTTTACTGATCTTTTCTTTTGTCCAGTAAATTTTGGCGAGGTTCGACAGGGAAAGTTGATGATTATGAATCACTACCTCCGCTTGTTTCTCTCCGGGTTCGACCAGTTGCCCATCCTGATTTTTTTTACCGCCTGCCTTCTTTTTAGCTGTTGCTTCTTTTTTAGCCGGACTATTCCCGGGAACTTTCACCACATCTGCATTTTTTTCATCAGCCGCTTTTTTATCCTCACGTAAACCGTCAAAGATGGGATGACGCAGGCTTCCCTCTTTTGTGACTTCGGTGTATTTTACCATACAAACCAGTTCCGGACGGAGCCAGGTAGCGGGCATATTGGTTTTCGGTTTTACTTTGAAAGGACATTTGTCCGTGATCAGTGGTTGGAATTTAGCAAACAGATCTTTTAATCCGCCTTCATCAAATCCCGATCCGCTATGCCCGATATATTTCAATTCTTTTTCTTCATAACGGCCAAGGATAACCGCTCCAAAATATTTCCGGCTATTGCGTCCTTTGGTAAATCCGCAGATGATGGCTTCTGCAAATTGATTATTTTTTATTTTCAACCAGTTCTTACTCCGGTGATTTTCAGTATACAAACTAGCTGCTTTCTTAGCCATCACGCCTTCCAGTCCCTTGGCAATCGCCGCTTCAAAAAAGGGAATGCCTTCGTCTATCACATGATCGCTGAATTTAATGATAGGATCTCCGTAAGGAAGGATTGACTGTAGGATGGCCTTTCTTTCTAACAGGGGAAGATGGGTATAGTCTTTCCCTTCGTACCATAACAAATCAAACACATAATAAGCCAGTATGGCGGCCTTCTCCTGCTTTAAAAAACCCTGCAACTCCTGAAAACCCGGACGCCCGTCGGGGGTTAGGGCAATGATTTCCCCGTCGACCACCGCATGGACAGGCCATTTTTCCAAAGCATGTTTAACCGGAAGGAATTTTTCATCAAAGGAAATATTATGCCGGGATTCAATTCCGGCTTTCCCCTTTTGGATTGTAGCAATGGCCCGGTATCCATCCCACTTGATTTCATACAACCAGCCCGCTGCATTAAATGGTTTTTCTACGCTCGTTGCCAGCATAGGCTGTACACTTTTTGGAATAGCCGCCTTTTTACCTTTCTTTACTAATTCCTGAATATTATCGGGGATAGGATCGGAGGGGATTGTTTTTACTGGTTTCGCAACCGTCTTTTTCGAGGCTTTTGGTTTATCAGAGATCCATTCTTTTGCTTTTTTATCTTTACCTATCTGTGAAACCGTTTTGCCGGACTGAACAGACCTTCCTTTTTTAGTGATATCTGTTGTGGAAGCAAATGCATCCTTGTGCTTGATCAACAGCCACGCATTATTCCCTTTTTGCCGGTTATTTTTAATATGCACCAGCGCAAACCCGCCGTTCAGCTTTTCACCATGCATCCGGAATTTCAGGGACCCCGATTTCAGTTCTTTCAGAAGTTCTTTTTCCTGTTCTTTTTTGGAGCCCGCTTTTTCCAGCGGCTCGTAGGTTCCCTGATCCCAGACAATCACACTTCCTGCTCCATAATTTCCTTTAGGTATGATCCCTTCGAAATCTTTATAATTAAACGGATGATCTTCCACCATCATGGCAAGCCGTTTATCCTGTGGATTCAGTGAAGGGCCCTTGGGAACTGCCCAACTTTTTAAAACCCCTTCCATTTCCAACCTGAAATCATAATGCAGCCGGCTGGCATCATGTTCCTGAACAACAAATTGCAATTGCCCCGAACCGGATTTCCCACCCGTTGGTTCCGGCGTCTGGTTAAACACCCGCTTCTTATTATATTCTTTTAAAGCCATAACGCAACAGTTATGCTTCCCTTATGCAAATTTAATGCTAAGGGAAGAGGCTATTCCTGATCATTCGCCATATAGGCTGGCAGCGGGACTAGCTTAATTTGAGCAATGCTGCAAAATCCGCTCCGTTTCGAAAGTGATTTGTCTAAAATTAATTGGCTTGGTAATCATTTCCACTCCATATTGTTTGCAAAAATGCTGGTCGGAGGGATGGCTGGACGTTGTAAATACGACCACAGGTATCTTACTGAGTTTATTATTCATTTTAATTTCCCTGACCGTTTGCTTACCGTCCATAACAGGCATGTTGATATCAATAATAATAAGGCAGGGTAAATCCGGATTTTTTGAATTGTTCAGCCATTCAAGGGCTACTTTTCCATTTTCTGCATGGACGACGGTAAGAGAAGGATCAACTTCATAAATGGCGCTTTGAATCACTTCCCTGTCGTCCGGGTCATCATCCACACATAAAACAATTCGTACCATAGAGCTGTAAGTTGAGAGTTTTCTTCGTTATCAGTTGCATAGATAGGTTTAATTTCAAAATTAGAGAAATATTCCGCTGCAACTCATTTTGAAGACTCCAATCCTGATAATATTTTAGCATCCCAACTTACTCCTGATCTTCTAATTTCCTTCCGTTTTGTCTTACCCATACTTATGGTTAACAAAAAAGAGGCAGTCTCTTTGAATTTTTCCATTTCTTTGCGGAAATTCCTCCTTTCCCCTGGAAGCGAATCCGGATCCATTCCCGGGCTTTATCTCACGATGTGCTACCTGAATGCGGTCTGAAGCCGGTAATTGAAGAAGTCTATATGTCAAAAAACAGGAAGAAACAAAACCGTTAAAATGCATAGACAAGGCCGAATTTGATATTCTAAAGAACCTTTCCGGCTACGGGGATTGCATCTGGGTTATTGTATGGCACTGAAAAGAGCCCAGGCCAAACAAGTAAACAGATCTTTATAAATTGATGGATATTTATACTTTCAAATCAAACCGATAAAATGCCTGGCGATACGCTCCATATAAATACCCGTTCCACTGCACAAAATACGTTCGATGCCATTGTAATCGGATCGGGCATCAGTGGAGGTTGGGCTGCCAAAGAATTTTGCGATCATGGTCTAAAGACACTGATTATTGAAAGAGGGAGAAATGTGGTCCACCTGAAAGATTACCCGACAGCCACCAAAAATCCCTGGGATTTTCCACATCGCGGGGAATTGCCGCTTTCCGGTACCAAAAAAAATCCCATCGTGAGCAGGTGCTATGCCTTTAGCGAAGCTTCCCAGCATTTTTTTGTTAAAGACGAAGAACATCCTTACATACAGGAAAAACCATTCGACTGGATCCGGGGTTATCAGGTGGGTGGTAAATCCCTGCTCTGGGCCAGGCAAACCCAGCGATGGAGTAAATTCGATTTTGAAGGTCCTGGCCGGGATGGCTTCGCCGTCGAATGGCCGGTTACTTATGAAGAGATGGCCCCCTGGTATTCACACGTCGAAAAATTTGCCGGCATCAGTGGCAACTACGACGGACTGGAAACACTTCCCGACGGCGAATTCCTTCCGGCCTGGGAAATGAATTGTGTGGAGAAAGAGATTTCAGATAAAATCAATCTTCATTATAATAACCAACGCCATGTGGTTCAGGGACGCTGCGCGCACCTGACCAAACCGAAGCCGGTTCATATAGAACAAGGCCGTAATCCCTGTCAGGCCAGGAGTCTGTGTGAACGGGGTTGCCCGTTTGGCGGCTACTTCAGTTCCAATTCCACCACACTTCCCTGGGCAGCTAAAACCGGCAATCTGACGCTCCGGACAGACAGCGTGGTGCATTCAATTATTTATGATGAACAGAAAAAAAGAGCAACCGGGGTACGCGTTATAGATGCCCATACTAAGGAAGAGACCAGCTATTTTGCAAAAGTTATTTTTGTAAATGCCGCCTGTCTGAATTCAAACCTGATCTTATTAAATTCCACCTCTTCCCGCTTTCCCAATGGTCTGGGAAATGACAGCGGATTACTGGGCAAGTATGTCTGTTTTCAAAATTATCGCGGCAATGTAAGCGCAACCTACGACGGACCCACGGATAAATATTATTATGGACGCCGGCCAACCCAGCCCATGATGCCCAATTTCAGGAACGTGCAAAAACAGGAAATGGATTTTCTCCGGGGATATATGGTGTTTTTCGGTGCCGGCAGGGGCAGGGGAAATGTATCCGGCAATGAAGTAGAGATCGGGTCCATTTATAAAGATGGCCTTTCTGAAGCAGGACCCTGGTTTGTATCCGCGATGATGCAGGGTGAAACGATTCCTAAAGAGATCAACCAC
>JAYVXJ010000503.1:0-5620 GCA_043785285.1 Chitinophagaceae bacterium | reverse complement strand
TGTGATCAGCTGATCTGAGACGGCATTGTCAATATTTTTATTGGTCAGCAGCCTGCCTGCTGAATCATATTTCATTTTTGTAATTACCGTGTGGTTTTGCGCATTCGTTCCATTTTTCTGCAGATGATATACGGTCTGTAAAGGCTTACCGTCAAAGCTGTACGGCATCATCCTGAAATTGGCGGTAAAACTTTATAGAATTCATGCCGGCAAACTTAATACTTTTGTCCATTGGGTGAAAATACCTCAATTTACTCAATCGTGCGGCCTAAGCGTATATACCTATTCTTCTTTTCCCTATTAACCAGTAATACAAATTAAAAAGGTAGCAGGGCATAATGATCAAATAAGCTACCTGGTTATTAGTATATTTAGCAAGCCACGCATAGAGTAAAGGCATAAGAGCGCCTCCGGCAATACCCATGATTAAAATTGCCGAGCCTTTATTGATATCATCACCCTTGAGCCCTTTAAGCGCCTGGGGCCAGATAGCAGCCCATAATATAGCATTTGCCAGGTTTAATAATGCGACGAATACTATAGAGGTGGTCCCGGAAACCAAGACCGCCAAAACTACTAACACCAGTCCAAGAAAGTTAGAATACAAAAATGCCTTTTCCTGCGAAATAAATTTCGGTATAGCGAAAACAGTAAATAGGTAAACCGACATTTCGCAGGCAAGCGTATATGACGGCAAATTCTTGGCCGTATGGAGACTCAATCCGTGATATAATCCATAATTAGCTATCGTATCACCAGTTACTACTTCCAGGCCAACGGTACAAAAAATGGCGACAAAACCCCACAAAAGATGTGGATTTCGCCAAATAAATGAACCTTTTAAACCTCGTAACCGCCTGACCCGATTCAAGGAAATCAGTTTTATTTCCGGCAGGTGAGCATATTTGATCACAAAGGCGATTAATAACAAGATGGCTGACAATATACTATATGGAAATATCACGGTTTGAGCCAATCTATCTAGTCTTAGCACTCTTGCCGATGGAGACAAATGTTTCAATTCATTTATCAAACCATCCGAATTGCTTAATAATATAGTCCCCAAAATAAATGGAGCCAACACGCCTGCAAACTTATTGCAAAGCCCCATAATACTCATGCGTTTGGCTGCACTGCCAAGAGAACCCAATAAAGTGATATATGGATTCACCGCTGTTTGTAATATCGTTAATCCAGTTCCGACTATAAATAACCCTAATAAAAATAATTGATAAGTACGCGTTAAGGCAGCAGGCACAAATACCATGCACCCCATCGCCATGATAGCTAACCCAATACGCATACCATTGATCATTCCGGTACGCTCCAAAAGTTTGCCGGACGGAATTGCCATTATAGTATAGGATATATAAAATGAAAATGTTACCAGGTAAGATTCCCATTCCTTCAATTCACAGGCTATTCTAAGATATGGTATTAATGCGCCATTGATCCAGGTTATAAACCCAAAGATGAAGAAGAAACTGCCAATAAATAGAACATTCTTTGCATATCCATTATTCCCTGAAGATCTATTGACAATAGTATTTGACTCGATAATGACGGTTGTTTCAGTTCTTCTCATCTTCTGGTTAGTTAATCATTTATACTTACTGAGCCGTATACCCACCATCAACAACAACAGCCTGCCCCGTAACTCCGGAGGCTTCATCACTTGCCAGAAATAAGGCATACCATGCTATTTCATCAATGGTAAGCAACCGCTTTTGAGGAACAAGTGGATATATGATTTCGTCAAGCACTTTATCAACTGAAATATTCCTGACTTTCCCCAGTTCTGATAATTGGTTTCGAACAAGTGAGGTATCAACATAACCAGGGCAAAGCGCATTAACCGTAATGTTAAAGTTGGCGCATTCAAGTGCCGCTACTTTAGTAAGTCCAATAACACCATGTTTCGCACTGTTATAAGCAGCTTTATGAGCAAATCCAATAAGACCATTAACAGAAGCCACGTTAATAATTCTGCCGAACCCCTGTTGCTTCATTATCGGAAATACATGTTTAATGGCAACAAAAGGAGCCACAAGCATAACTTTAATTAAAAGTTCAAATTTATCAATGGGAAAATCTTCAATAGGCGACACATATTGCAGTCCGGCATTATTAATTAAAATATCAATACCGCCATAACTTTTATGTGTTTCATCCAGTGCGGCCTTTATTTGCTTTTCATCCGTTACATCACATTCAATGCCAAATGCATCTAACTTTTGGTCTCGAAGAGAAGAAACAGCAAGGGCTATCTTTTTTGCATCCAAATCACTAATTACCACCTTTGCTCCCTTTTTTGCAAATGCTTGTCCAATTCCAAATCCAATATCTCCCACGGCACCTGTTATGAATACAATTTTATCTTTTATTGACATTTTAATAACCAGCTTAATTATAAGTTAATCACTCTTATGTTGCGTCATAAATTGTTTCTTTAACTCCCTCCTCATAAGTTTATTGGAAGCTGTTCGCGGTAAGGAGTCCATCCAAACAATCTCAGCAATTTTAAAAAGCGGGCTCAGTTCCCGGGAGATCAATTCCTGAAATTCGGTTTTTAGGATATTGCCCTCCGTAATTCCTTTTTTAAGTGAATAAAACATCACCAGCTTCTCCGGCCCCTGGTTCTTTTCAGGAACTGAAATGGCTGCTGATTCAAATATTTTTGGATGTTTATTTATTACCGTCTCAATTTCGAGGTAACTTATTTTTACTCCTCCCAGATTCATAATATCATCTATCCTGCCCATACTTTTATAAAAGGTATTTCCCAACCTTTCAATAGTTTCAAAAGCATCCCCATGTTTTCTTAAAATTTCTCCGTGAAGCCCTTTAGGTATACCCGCATAGTATTCTTCATGATGATCACCATTAAGCAATCTTTGGGTCATACCAATAGAAGGGGAGACGATAAAAACCTCCCCTATCTGCCCATACCGTACCGGCTCATAATCCTTATCCAGCAGATAAAAATCAAGTCCCAGTGCGGCTGTGGTAAAAGTAGCCGGAGAAGCAGGTTGCACCAGGGTACCTGCAATATATCCTCCGCCAATTTCTGTACCTCCGCAATATTCTATTACGGGAGCTTTAAAATCCGTAAGAGACATCAAATAAAAATTGTCCTCCGCATTGGACGGTTCGCCCGTAGAGCTATAAGCCCTTACCTTCCAGTTAAATTTATTTTCAAATTTATTATTGCGCCAGGCCTTTACAACAGATGGAATCGTACCTAAAATAGTAACGCCCGTTTGTTCGATAAATTTCCCATAACCTAAGTCTGTAGCGGCTCCGGTATATACAGCTAAAGTTGCCTTATTTAAGAAAACCGCATATATAAGCCAGGGCGCCATCATCCATCCCATTCCTGTTGTCCATGTTACTATATCCAAAGGTTTTATGTCCTGATGATAGTATCCGTCTGATGCACATTTTATAGGTGATAAATGCGTAAAGGGTATAGCTTTGGGTTCTTTAGCAGTTCCTGAAGAGAACAGGATATTTGTAACATCATCGGGTTTCCCGGCAATTGCATCAAAATCTTCGTTCCCATGCAATTCCTCCCACAAAATTTCATTGGGCCGTTTAATCGGCTTTTCAAAATAATAATTTATAAGCGTTTTAATGTTTGTTGCTTCTCTTACCTTGTTCAGGATAGTAAGCCTTTTCCCATGATATGTATACCCATCACAGGTAATAATTCCTTTGGCCTTCGTCAAGGCAATACGCTTGCTTAATTCGGAAGGTGAATAACTGTCAGCCACAGAAACTACAATCATACCTGCCCGGATTATGGCCAGATAGGCAACAATAGACTCTAATGAAAGTGGCATATAAATCACCAGGTTATCGCCTGTTTCAAATCCATTATCTAATAACCCGGAAGCTACTCTATTAATCATTTTCCTTAATTCTCCGTAATTGACTTTTCGAAGCTCCGAGGTTCCTTCAAAGCAGGAAATTATAGCTGTATGGTCAGCATCGGCGGAAAAACAGCTATCGGTAATATTCATTTCAGCTTCAGCCAGCCAAACCGGATCTTCCGCCCCCTTTGACAAGTCAAGCATTTTATTATATGGTTTGTGAAATTTAATTCCAATACGTTCTATGGTCTTTTCCCAGAATTCCTCCCTGTATTCAACCGACCATTTATGCAAATCCTGATAAGTCTTAACATTCAACTCCTTCATCAAAGAAGTTATATTCGCTTCCTTTAAAGCCTTTTCATCCGGCATCCATGCAATGGGCAGTTCTTCATTTTTAAAAATCTGAAGATAAATATCCAATAGGCTTTCAAAGTCTGCGTCCTTCCGGGCATCCTGAACAATTTTCATCCACAAAGAGACCTTTTCTTCTAATGTTTTCTTTTCCGCAATATGGGAATACTCAAAAGCTAACTGGGGAGTAAGTATTTCGGATGCCGTTTTCACTATTTATTCAAATGAAAAATTAAAAAATATAGAACTTAAAAGCAGTAACAATAAAACCCTGACCATTTAGGTTAATTCCTTTAGCTATCATGATGATTTTTTAAGTGTTGATAGAATGTTTTGTATAGCAGGTCCAAGTTGCATATTGGTGTTTTTCAGCAGTTGTAAAGCTTCCTTTTTATCTATATTGTATAATGTTTTAAGAATTCCGAGAGCCCTTTCAAGAAGTTTGTTATTAATAATTGCTACATCTACGAGGTAAGATCCTTCAACTTTTCCCATATTAATCATCACGGCCGATGATATAAAGTTGAGAACCTTTTTTGTGGCTGTCCCTGCTTTCATTCTTGTAGACCCCGCTATTACCTCATGGCCTGAATATAAAGGAATAATCAAATCGCAAAAAGGAAGACTCCTTTCCGGCAAATTGTTTTGTATCATTACGGATAAAGCTCCCCTGCTTTTTGCCAGCGCTAATGCGGACTGAACATAATAGGAAAAGCCACTCGCAGAAATACCAATCACTGTATCTTTGGGAGTAATATTCGTTAATAACACCTCGGGCACAGCACTTGCATCTTCTTCAAAATCGGATTCAATTTCAATAGCAGCATCTGAAATACCTCCTGAAACAATGGCAAAAATCCGATCGTCAGGAAAACCGAAGCAGGGTACTTCCACTGCGTCCATTGTTGCAATACGCCCGCTGGACCCGGCTCCAACATAGATAATCCTACCGCCTTCCTTCATTCTCTTCAGTGACTCGTCAGCAACTTCAGCAATAATGGGAAGACTATACTTTAATGAATCGCCAGCTTCCTGCTCTGCCTGCCATAAAGTTTCCACAATCTCTAAAGATTGCAGAGATTGTAGCTGAATATCTTCGCGATAAGGGATTTCCGAATCAAGCGTTTCATAAACAGGTACTACTCTATTTTGAACTGCAATGGACTCTCCTTTTGCTAAAGCTAAAGCACCAATTAACTGTAGTTTGTTCCCCTCTTTAGCAACAACTACTTTGACAGGAATATCTAATGCAGCCGGGATATCAAGTAAGTATTCGTTCAGTATTTCTTCCAATTGATAATTACAGGCAACAACGGCGTCAGCCAACCCACCACAAATAACTACCTCATCTAAACTATAAAGGATAGCGGCATTGTTAATTATTTTAACCAGGC
>JAYVXJ010000502.1:0-5621 GCA_043785285.1 Chitinophagaceae bacterium | reverse complement strand
GCGAAATCCGGTCTACCTGTCCCCACCAGTATGTATCGAGCATAACGTCTCCGATCACGCCGATTTTCACCGAAGCAAAACGTTTAAAGAGTTGTTTAAAATCAGTTGATGACATATTAAGGCTCCCTCGTTTTCCGATTACCTGATACGGCTATAAAATACAGGGGTATTCCCAGCAAGGTAATAATCAGTCCGGGCCAGGTAAATTCGGGTTTATAAATAATCAGCAGTATACAGAAACTGATGCCCATCAGTATGTACAAGATCGGCAACACCGGATATCCAAAAGCTTTATACGGCCTTGGCAGATCAGGTCTTTTCTTTCTTAATATAAATATACCGGCAATGGTGAGTACATAAAAGATCACCACCACAAAGGAAATCATATCCAGCAAATCGCCATACTTACCGCTAAGGCATAAAATAGAAGCTACTGCAAACTGTGCCCAGAGCGCCCATTGGGGCACAGCATTTTTGTTGAGCGTTCCTGCCTTTCTAAAAAACAATTTATCATTTGCCATGGTATAATATACCCTCGCACCGGAAAGGATCAATCCATTATTACAACCAAAAGTAGCGACCATAATGAGGAGTGCAATGATAATTGTACCTCCGTTTCCGAAAATGACATTTGCTGCAGTCACCGCAATACGATCCTTATCTGCATGTGCGATCTCCTGCATTGGAAGTACTGAAATATACATGAGGTTCGCGCCAATATAAATGATGGTTACAATCAATGTTCCAAAAAACAGCGATGCCCCAATATTTCTTTGTGGATTTTTGATTTCGCCGGCAATAAAAGTCACATTATTCCAGGCGTCACTGCTGAATACGGAACCCACCATGGCTGCTGCGATACCACCAAATAAAGCTGCCCCGCTGATCGGCGTGATCGTAAACCCAAGGGAAGGATTACAGACATTACGGAGCGAAGTTCTGGTTGATTCCCAGGCGTTAGCCCAGTTGGCATGCCATACTTCCGGACGAAAGGCAATAAATCCAGCCAGGATCAGTCCGAATAATGCAATCAGTTTTGTGGACGTGAAAATATTCTGGATCCGTTTGCCGCCTTTAATCCCGCGCGTGTTCGTGTACGTTAGTAAGCCGATGATCCCGATGGAGGCCAGCTGGGCTGCGCTGATGCTGAAATAGGAAGGATCCCCGCAGGCATTCACCGCAGTTTGAATATTGATCAGTTTATTATCTTCACTAAGTACAGGAATCAGATAAGCCGCATATTTTGAAAAGGCAACGCCTACCGCAGCAATAGTACCTGTTTGTATTACGGAAAAAAAACTCCACCCGTAAAGGAATCCGATCAGTGGGTTATACGCTTCTTTAAGGTAAATATATTGTCCGCCTGCTTTTGGAAACATGCCACTCAGCTCCCCGTAACTCACAGCCGCAGTCAGGGTCATAAAACCGGTGATCAGCCATACTAATATCAGCCATCCGGCGCCTCCTACATTACGGACGATATCTGCGCTTACGATAAAGATGCCGGAACCGATCATGGAGCCTGCAACGATCATCGTGGCATCCATCAATCCGAGGGTGGGTTTAAAAGATGGGCTTTCTCCGGACATACTTTGATTTAATACGGAAGATAGTAAATCAAAAGCAAAATCCGCCGAAGGCAGGTGGTCTACTTTTTCTTGTACAAAGCATTCAACCCCTTGATGAGGTCTGGCGTAATATTGTAGGTAGTATCCCGTACATAAATAAAGGAATTGGGTTCATAAGAAATGATATAGGTATATCCTTTCCCTTTATTATATTCTTTGAGGTAGTCTTCGATTTTCTTACGGATATCTGCTTTCAGATCTTCATTGTGTTTTAACAGGGATTCCTGAAGGGTTTGTTTTTTTATCTGATACGCCTGTTGCATCTGGGCATATTCCTGCTGGGCCTGTTCACTCTCGGTCTGTGACATGGTATTTCCTTTTTTCTGCCATTCCGCAATCTTCTTCTGATAGCCTTTTTCCATTCCGCTTAGTTCCGAATTCATTTCCTTTTCTTTTCCCTTCACCTGATCGAGAACGTCTTTGAAATAATCATAGTGGGCTTCCATTGAATCCAGGTTAAAATAGGCAATCCTAAACGATGTTGCGGGCGCTCCGGATGAGCCGTGAACAGTAGCCTGTGAGTTTTCCGGCCGATGGTAAATGACATAAAATAATACGCCCGTAAGCAGTAAGGCAAGAACGCCCGGAATCATAGTCATGTTTCTCATAGATACCAACCATTTAAATGAACGATCCGTTCCGGATCAATATACCCGACATAAAAGTAGGAAGCATTTCTGCTTCCTACTGCTTATTAATTCTTAAATTTTGCGATTATTCTTCTTCATCAAATTGCAAGGCTTCCCGGGAGGTTTGCAGCAATTCATATTCTTCCTTGCTGCCCACGATCATGTTCTCAAACTCACGCAAACCGGTACCAGCCGGAATCGGATGACCCGTGATCACGTTTTCTTTCAGCCCCATCATATCATCGGTTTTACCCTGGATAGCGGCAGATGAAAGTACTTTCGTGGTTTCCTGGAATGATGCAGCAGAAATCCAGCTTTGTGTTCCCAGGGATGCCTTTGTAATCCCCAGTAACATCGGAGCTGAAGTGGCTGAATGAGCATCGCGGAACTCTGCCAGCTTTTTATCGTTTCTGCGCAGGATGGAATTTTCTTCCCTTACTTCCCGGAGACTAACAATTTGTCCGGGTTTCAGTTTGGTGGATTCTCCTGCTTCTACAATTACTTTTTTATCAAAGATCCAGTCGTTTTCATCGAGGAACTCGATCTTATCCACTGTTTCATCTTCAAGGAAACGGGTATCTCCGGGATCCACAATATTGAGTTTACGCATCATCTGGCGCACGATCACTTCAATGTGTTTATCATTGATCTTTACTCCCTGCAGGCGGTATACTTCCTGAATCTCATTCACCACATATTCCTGAACGGCAAAAGGACCCTTGATGGAAAGAATATCCGCAGGCGCAATCTGTCCGTCTGATAACTGAGCACCGGCTTTGATGAAGTCACCATCCTGTGCCAGGATCTGACGGGTTAGCGGTACCAGGTATTTCTTTACAATACCATCCTTGGCTTCCACGATGATCTCGCGGTTACCACGTTTGATATTCCCGAAGGCGACCACACCGTCTATTTCTGAAACAACGGCAGGATTACCCGGATTACGTGCTTCAAACAATTCGGTTACTCTGGGAAGACCACCTGTAATATCTCTCAGTTTACCGAGAACTCGTGGAATCTTTACGACTACCTGACCGGCACGAACTTCTTCGCCAATTTCCAGGATGATATGGCTTCCAACCGGAAGATTATATGATTTTATTTCCTTGACGCCTTCCACGATGATGGATGGGATCTTCGTTTTGTCTTTTGTTTCTATTACTACTTTTTCGCGGTGACCGGTTTGTTCGTCAGCCTCTTCCCGGTAGGTAATCCCTTCAATCACACTTTCGAACTTCAGCTTACCGGTGATTTCCGTTATGACTACATTATTGAATGGATCCCAGGTGCAGATCACTTCTCCCTTGGTTACTTTCTGACCGTCTTTCACGGTTAGCGTTGCACCATAAGGAACGTTGTTGGTAATCAGCAGGCGGTCATTCTTCACATCCATGATCCTTACTTCACCGGTACGACCGATGACTACCGGAACTTTATTACCATCATTATTTTCAGCCAGCACGGTTCTTAATCCGTCGAACTGGATGGTACCATCAAATTTAGCCATGAGGGATGATTCAACAGATGCCGAACCCGCAACACCACCCACGTGGAAGGTACGCAGGGTAAGCTGGGTACCTGGTTCACCGATGGACTGGGCCGCAATGATACCTACCGCATCCCCTTTCTGTGCCGTGTATCCGGTAGCGAGATTTTTTCCATAACATTTTACGCAAACCCCTCTCTTGCTTTCGCAGGTGAGTACGGAACGGATCTCAATGGTTTCAATGCCGGCTTCTTCAATTTTTTTAGCTACCTCTTCCGTGATTTCCACGCCCCCTTTTGCAATGATCTGATCAGATGTAGGATCATATACATCATGGAGGGAAACACGTCCGAGAATCCTGTCGTATAATGGCTCAACGATATCTTCATTGTCTTTCAGCGCAGTAGTAGCGATACCGCGTAAGGTTCCACAATCTTCGTCCTTGATCACCACGTCCTGTGCCACATCCACCAAACGGCGCGTGAGGTAACCGGCATCTGCGGTTTTCAACGCGGTATCAGCAAGCCCTTTCCGTGCACCATGTGTAGAGATGAAATAATCCAGTACGTTCAACCCTCCCTTAAAATTGGAAAGGATCGGATTTTCAATGATCTCACTTCCGGTGGATCCTGATTTCCTGGGTTTGGCCATCAGTCCGCGTATTCCTGCCAACTGCTTAATCTGTTGTTTGGAACCACGTGCTCCGGAATCCAGCATCATGTATACGGAGTTGAATCCCTGCTTGTCCGTACTCAGTTCGCGTATAAGGGTTTCCGTTATGCGGGTATCTACCCTGGACCAGATATCCACGATTTGGTTATACCGCTCGTTATTGGTAATTAAACCGGTATTGTAATTATCCCATACCTCATCAACTTCACCCTTGGCATTCACCAGCAATTCTTCCTTGCTGTCCGGGATGATGAGGTCATTAATACTGAACGACAAACCGCCGCGGAATGCCATTCTGAATCCCAGTGTTTTGATATCATCCAGGAACTTCGCTGTTTTTGGAACGTTTGTCCATTTAATGATGTTCCCGATAATTTCCCGGAGGGATTTCTTGGTAAGTAAGGCATTTACGAATCCTACTTCTACCGGAGTAAACTGATTAAAGAGTACCCTGCCCACTGTTGTTTCCAACAATTTCTTTTCCAGTTTGCCGTCCTCGTCCCGCATATTCACTTTTACTTTAATAAAAGCATGCAGGTCTATCTGGCCTTCATTATACGCAATGATTACTTCTTCGGAACTATAAAAGGCCTTCCCTTCTCCTTTTACTTTTGCTTCGGGCGTTGATCTTTTTCCTTTTGTAATATAATACAAACCCAATACCATGTCCTGTGAAGGAAGGGTAATCGGGGTACCGTTCTGCGGGTTGAGAATATTATGACTGGACAGCATCAGCAACTGGGCTTCCAGCACCGCTGCGCTGCTTAATGGAACATGCACCGCCATCTGGTCACCATCAAAATCAGCATTGAACGCCGTACACACCAGCGGATGCAATTGAATCGCTTTTCCTTCAATCAGTTTAGGCTGGAAGGCCTGGATGGATAACCGGTGAAGGGTTGGAGCCCGGTTAAGCATTACCGGATGTCCTTTCAGAATATTTTCGAGGATATCCCATACAATGGCTTCTTTGCGGTCAACCAGCTTGCGGGCTGATTTCACCGTTTTTACAATACCCCTTTCAATCAGCTTACGGATAATAAACGGTTTGAAAAGTTCTGCGGCCATATCCTTGGGTAATCCGCACTCATGGAGTTTTAATTCAGGTCCCACCACAATCACGGAACGGCCGGAGTAATCCACGCGTTTACCGAGCAGGTTTTGACGGAACCGTCCCTGCTTTCCTTTCAGCACATCGCTGAGGGA
>JAYVXJ010000501.1:0-1639 GCA_043785285.1 Chitinophagaceae bacterium | reverse complement strand
CAATAAGGGGTTCACGGAGAGGATACTGATCACTTTTAAAAAGATTCAATTATTAAAATAATAATTTGCTCATTTTTTTTAAAAAAGCATCTCTAATTGAGTCGCGATGGTACAGACAATACAAAATATCCCATATAAAACTTAGATTGGATTAGGCCAGCCTGCAACTTTGAAAGTTCTAAAGATTTCATAAATTGTCTAATCACTACTTCATTTAAATTTTTGGGAATTGCCCAGATAAAAAAAGCATGGTAAGAAGTAAAACTGAAACAATTTTTTTAGCGGAATTTATACTATTAGTTCTTTTTTTTCAATATTAATTTTACGATTCTAGTTTAAGATGATTTTTAATTTTAGCAATTGAATTTGAAGCAATAAAATGTATTGGTACTTTAATAATGCTGACAGTTGAGCTATTTGAATTCAATCCTAAACGTAATTACCGGCACTTGTTCAACTGGTAGTTTAGCCGGCATATTGATTACCAGCGCATCTCCCTTCTGTTTCCAATGCAGTTTTATATCGCTCCCCAACATTTTAACTGATTTTATTTCCTTACCTCCAATTGTTGAATTTGTGCCGAAAGAGATCATCCGGATATTTTTTGTGGGCTTCTCTAAACAAAATGCATAAACAGTATTGCCTTTAGTGGTAAACCGAATATCAGTTTCATTGTAATTGCGGGTATCAGTTAAACCGGCAAACTGTCCTTTTTTCTGGTTCGACTTAATTGTAGAAAGTCCCTCGCCATATATTTCCAGGGGCGTGTACCATAAATTCCTTCGCCATTTACTACTGTCCAATTACCTATTGCTTCTACTATTTTAACAACATCCGGCTCAAGATCTCCTTCAGGTGTTTGAACAATATTGATCAACAAGTTTCCATTTTTACTAACAATATCAATCAGAATCTGGATAACTTCGGTGGAACTTTTGTATTTCTGGCCGGTACTATAGAACCAATCACCTATGGATGTGTCTGTTTGCCATGGGAAAGGACTGATCGAATCCTGTACACCCCGTTCCAGATCTTCCACCCACATACCTTGAGAGGCTACTAGCTTACAATTATAAACAACTCCGGGCATCGCTTCGTTTTTTGCTATACCCTGATTATAATAATATGCCAGCATATTTAGTCCATATTCGTCAAAAGGTAATTTGCTATCCGAGTAAAGAAGATCTGGGTGATAGTTGTCAATAAGCTCCTTAATGCTGAACAGCCATTCCCGTTGCCATTCTTTGTTGATGCTTAACCATTTATGATCTGTGGAATCTGCTCGTCCATGATAAAGATCCTGATATATAGGGTTTGCTCCATCATAGGGCACGCCTGCCAAAGCCCCGAGGGTGTCGGCACTGTGACTGGGTTGAAACCAGGTGAAGCTGGCGGCAAGGTGCTCAGATACACCAAACTTTAGCCCTTCTTTTTTGGCCGCTTTCTGCCAAATTCCAACCACATCTTTCTTTGGTCCATAATTTACCGAGTTCCATTTATGGATTTTAGAATTCCAAAGAAAGAAATTATCGTGATGGGTACCCATACTGACAAAATATTTTGCACCTGCTTTTTTATATAAGGCCATCAGCTTTTCCGGATCCCAACTTTGTGCTTTCCACAAAGGAATTATGTCTTT
>JAYVXJ010000500.1:0-5622 GCA_043785285.1 Chitinophagaceae bacterium | reverse complement strand
CTGTTAAAAAGAAAAACTAAACCAAAGAGGCATCGAGCGTGATGTTGGTGTTCAACAACTTGCTGATCGGACAATTCAATTTGGCATCCTCCGTGGCTTCTCTGAATTTTTCCGGTGTGATCCCAGGTATTTTCGCTTTGAGTTGAAGATGCGATTTGGTGACTGCACCATTGTCCAGGGTCACGGCTGCCGTCACATCCAGGGAATCCGGCGTAAGTCCGGCCTCCGCCAATACAAAACTTAGCTTCATAGCGAAGCATCCCGCATGTGCTGCGGCAATTAATTCTTCCGGATTGGTTCCGGTACCTTCTTCGAAACGCGATTTATAAGAATAGGGCGTGTTATTTAGGCTATTACTTTGTGTTGTGACGGTTCCTTTTCCTTCTTTTCCTGATCCTTTCCAGAGAGCAGTGGCTGTACGTTCCATAACAAATATTAAAATTTTAGAAACGTAAGTTACTGATAAACTACCTCACATCGAGCAGATAAATGTCAAAATATACCGGCGCATTCGCGCGAATAGCGGTACCGGATCCCTGACAACCCCAGGCTAATGCCGACGGGATAAGCAGTTTAATATGTCCGCCTTTTTTAATTTTCGGCAATCCAATCTGCCAGCCCGGAATCAATTGATTCAGCAGCAGTCCACCGAGATTGGAATTGCTTGTGGAATCAAAAATGGTTCTGTCCATCAACCGGCCCGTATACCTTACTGTTAAGCCGGAAGTGCCGGTGGGACTAACGCCCGAACCACTGTCGAGTATTTGAAAATAAACACCGGTGGTATCTTTGGTAACGAAAATAGTATCGCTCGCAAATTTCAGCAGGGCACTTGAATCCTTCGCCGGTTCAACCCCATTACAGGAACTAAATCCGGGAGTTGTTTTATTACAGGCAAAAATAAATCCGATTACGGCAATACAAATGGCAGCAAAGATAAGTTTCTTCATATGAGGTAGTTTAACCATACGCTTTTAATAAAACGCAATACTAAGTAATTGCCTTTTGGGATAACCTTAATTTAACAATTCCTAAACCCGGTGGGATTCTATTTTATTTCAGCTGAAGTAAACGCGAGGGGCAGCAAATCAGTTGCGCGTTTTATAACAAATACTTCTCCGGAATGTCCACTCAGGATCAGGCGTATGGGCTGGCCGGACCGCAGTTCATATTCGGTTATGGTTTGCCGGCAAATGCCGCAGGGAGATATGGGTTTGGCATTATTTCCTCCTTCCTGAAAAAAAGAAACCGCCAGCTCCGTTACGGCAATACCCGGATAAAGTGCGGAAGCGGTAGAAAGAACCACTCTTTCAGCGCAGATACCTGCCGGAAAAGAAGCATTCTCCTGATTTGTTCCCGTTAGTGTTTTCCCATTGGCCAGTCTGACTGCCGCAGCCACCCGAAACCGGGAATACGGCGCATAAGCATTACCGGTAGATGCCCTGGCCAGGTCCAGCAGAAGAGCGTCTGCCGGTTCCAGTTCCCCGGAATCCGCATACACATCAACAGGGATGGTCAGTTCTCTGATCTTCATGGAATTTATTATCTGATCCTTTTGAAAAGGCGGCTCCAGCGAACCCCTTTATTCCAACTCATCCAGATCATCCAGGCTTCTCCTACCACATGATCTTCAGGAACAAAACCCCAGTATCGGCTATCCTGAGACATGTGCCGGTTATCTCCCATCATCCAGTAGTAGTCCATTTTAAACGTATATTGGGTAGCTTCCTGATCATTCAGGAAAATTTTACCCTCGTGCATTTCCAGCTTATTCTTTTCATAATCCCGGATCGCCCTTTCATAAATTGGATAAGTAAGCGGGGTTAATGCCAGTGTAGCCCCTTTTTTTGGTATCCAGATGGGTCCAAAATTATCCCGGGTCCAGTTATAGTGCGGGTCGTAAGGATAAACACCCCGGGTGCTGTCGATTTCGAAAAAGATTTCTTTAGCAAGTCCGTTCTTCAACATTTTTGCTTTAGACGCTGCGGTAAGGAGAATGCGATACCGGTTTGGAACTCCTGTTTGCTGAAATTCTTCCGCATTTTCCAGATCAATATCATATTCCTCTTTCATTACGGTTTCATCCATTGGCTGACCCCGGGTAACCACGATATAATTCGTTTCTGAATAATCGGGTAATGATTCGGCTTGTCCGTTAATATATACCATCTGATTTTTAATCTGCAGGGTATCCCCGGAAACAGCAACACAACGTTTGATGTAATTTTCCTGTTTATCTACAGGACGCACCACCAGCGGGTAATCATCCGGGTCATTCAGTATAATCTGTCTTCCTGCATTTATACCACCATCTCCCCCCAGCGCGCGGGCCACATCATAATAAGGTTGTTCGGACTGGTACCCTTCTTTATCGATCACGGTATCGCCCGCAGGAAAGTTAAACACAACCACATCTTTTCTTTTTACAGCCGCCGGAAACCAACGGGTATAGGGGATATGGATCCATTCCACATACGATTTAATATTTCCCAAAGGCATGGTATGGTGCACAAAAGGCATGGCAATCGGCGTGTTTGGAATGCGGGGACCGTAACTGAATTTGCTCACAAAAAGAAAATCATTCACCAGCAGGGTTTTTTCCATGGAAGGAGTCGGAATCACATATGCTTCGAAAATAAAAGTGCGGATCAGCGTGGCTGCAATAACGGCAAACACCGCAGCATCCAGCCATTCGCGGGTAACGGATTTTTTATACTTGCGGGCACCTTCGGCACCGATAAACCGATCATTTTTATTGTAGCCTATATACGGAAAATAAAAAACCGGCAATAAAGCTGCGAGGGCATGCTCATAGATCTTATACTTTCCAAAAGTCTTTACAAATTCTATATAAATGCCCATGGAAATAAACCAACCTACAATCGGAATAAACTGCCAGTAAACCCAGTGTTTGGGACGCTCTGCAAGATTCAGCATCACCCGGGTATTGTAAAAGGGGATAAACGCTTTCCAGCCCGGCACTTTGGCCTTTTCAAACATTTTATATAAGCCGAACGCAGGAAGCAGGAGGATCAATAGTTGTATCAGAATGAGCACAAATAGCTGGTGAGCGGTCATTTATACTAATTTAGGTTTGGGGCAAAATCATTAATATTCATCAACCATCAAAGTACAGCAGCAGAAACGAATAAGGGAACATTCTGCCATATTTATATAAATTTTAAGACCTTACATCTTGGGCAACACATAATTGGCAACGTCTTCCCGGGTAATGGTTTTGGCGGAAAGAATGATGAGCCGTTCAACCACATTCCTGAGTTCCCGGATGTTACCCGTCCAGTTATATTCCTGGAGGGCCCGGAGGGCTTCATCATCAATGCCTTTCCTGGCGATCCCGTAATCATTACAAATATCATTCATGAATTTATCGGTCAGCAGTGGAATATCATCCTTGCGTTCATTCAGAGAAGGCACATGTATAATGATCACGCTGAGGCGGTGATAGAGATCCAGGCGGAAATTTTTTTCATCCACTTCTTTCAGCAGATCCTTATTGGTAGCCGCGATCACCCGCACATCCACGTTTATGTCCTTGTCGCCGCCTACCCGTGTAATCTTTCCCTCCTGCAGGGCGCGCAATACCTTAGCCTGCGCATTCGGACTCATATCTCCGATTTCATCGAGAAAAAGAGTTCCGGTATTGGCCTGTTCAAATTTGCCGATACGTTGTTTCACGGCTGAGGTAAAAGATCCTTTTTCGTGGCCGAACAATTCGCTTTCAATTAACTCTCCCGGAATGGCTGCACAGTTCACTTCTATGAGCGGACCGGAAGCGCGATTGCTTTTTTCATGAACCCAGCGGGCCACCAGTTCTTTACCCACTCCATTTTCGCCAGTCACTAATATCCGCGCATCGGTGGGTGCTACTTTATCTATCGTTTCCCTGATTTTAAGAATGGGTGAAGAGGCGCCGATCATTTCCTGCACCTTACTCATTCTGCGCTTCAACACTTTTGTTTCCGCAACCAGAGAGGTTTTATCCATGGCATTGCGGATGGTGATCAACAGCCGGTTCAAATCCGGAGGTTTGGAAATATAATCGTATGCTCCTTTTTTCACTGCTTCCACTGCCGTTTCAATAGTACCGTGACCGGAAATCATGATGATGGGAATATCGGGATTGGATTCTTTGGCTTTTTCCAGAAATTCAATGCCATCCATCTTGGGCATTTTTATATCACACAGGATAACGTCGTATTCCTTCTCTTTAAATTTTCTGAACCCTTCTTCTCCGTCTCCGGATTCATCAATTTTATATCCCTCGTAGGAAAGAATTTCACTGAGGGTTTTACGGATGGCCTTTTCATCGTCTATAATCAGAATATTCGACATGTTGATAGTTACTTTTTTTATTTATTAAATTGATGATAATCAACTATTTGCGTTCAGATTAATGCACAAAGCCGGAAAAGGGAAAACAAAATTCCGGATTTGCCGGATCACAGGAGATTTTAACAACTATCGTAAAATTACGTTGCACATACCGGATTCAGGTCTTATTTTGTGACCGGCATTATTTTTTGAAAAACCAATATTAAAAATTCGACCCTATGAAACAGGAAATGAACCCTTCCACCGATGCACCGGCGAAGATATTTATTAAATTGACCGTTTTTGGTTTTGTATTGATTGGCTTTGCTTATGTTTCACTACTCATACTGGGTAACGCTTTAAAAGCCATCCACTAAATAAAATAAGTTCCCGGATCAGCAATGATCCGGGATTTTTTATTTTATTACTTTACCACGTCGGGTTATTACTTTACCACGTCGAGCTGAATAATGGCATCCACCGGATCCAGGCTCAATCCCTTCAGATCTATCATCAGGTAGTTATCCGCCAGCCTTTGAAGCTTTAATACTTTCCCGGCCATTTTTGCCGATTTCACTTTATACGGAATTTTAAGGAAGAACTTATCTCCGTCTGTTTTAAACAAATGGAGGTAAACCCAATTCCCTTTTTCCGTAACAGCTCCCCAGGGTTGCGGTTTGATAAACCCGGCATGTGTGCCATAAATGGTTTCTCCATTTTCTTTGAGCCACATGCCCATACTATCCAACCGATTAGTGAAGGCAGTCTGTATCTCTCCATTTGGCAAAGGACCGATATTCAGCAGCAGATTTGCTCCAAAACCGGCATCATTCACGAGCAGCCGGATGAGGTTTTTGGATGATTTATAGTTGGTATCGGTAATATTAAAGCCCCAGGAATTATTGATGGTTTCGCAGGTTTCCAGGGGCAGGCTGGAAACAGACTGGCCTCCGAAACCCGTTGTGTTCCCTCCCGGAAGATCCTTTTCAAACATTTGAAAATCTTCCCCGGGTAAAGGGCTGAGGTGATGATTATTTCCAATCAGGCATTGAGGTTGCAGGTGGTGGATAAGCTGATAGATCTCCGGAAGCTGCCAATCCACATTAGGCCTTCCCTGCTTGTCTTTGTCGCTCGAAAGCTGATCCCAGTATCCGTCGAACCAAACGCCGGCTATCGAACCGTAATTCGTCAGCAGTTCGGTTAATTGCGCTTTCATAAAACGGACATAACTGTTCCAGTCACTTTTTTGCGTTCGGCCGGTACCATGACCGGTTCTACCCGTTTCATATT
>JAYVXJ010000499.1:0-5624 GCA_043785285.1 Chitinophagaceae bacterium | reverse complement strand
TGCAAGACCATAGTGAAAAGCAAAAGCATGGTCACGGAAGAAATTCACCTCAATGATTTTTTGGAAAAGAACGGCATCGAAAGTATAGAAACAGATCTTGGAGAATATATTCAGCAGCTTGATCATGAGCCTCCTTATCATATTGTAACGCCGGCGATGCACAAAAGCAAGGAAGACATCGCGCAGCTTTTTCATGAAAAACTTCATTCAGCGCCGAACCTTTCGCCCGCTGAACTCACCCTGGTGGCGCGGGAAAAAATGCGTTCAAAATACCTGGAAGCTCCCATCGGAATTACCGGAGCAAATTTTATAATTGCTGAAACCGGAAGTATTGCCATCACGGAAAACGAAGGGAATGGCAGGCTGAGTTGTTCATTTCCTAAAACCCATATTGTAGTTACCGGAATCGAAAAAGTGATTCCTTCCCTGACCGACCTCGCGTTGTTTTGGCCCCTGTTAGCTACTTTCGGTACAGGTCAGCGGGTAACGTCTTACAATACCATCGTTTCCGGCCCGAAACAAACTGGTGAATATGACGGACCGGAAGAAATGTATATTATTCTGCTGGATAATGGCAGAACCAATTTGCTTTCCAATGCGAAAGTGAGGGAGAGTTTGTATTGTATCCGCTGCGGCGCCTGTTTGAATGCGTGTCCGGTTTATAAAAATGTCGGCGGACATACTTATGGCACCACGTACAGCGGACCAATCGGTGCTGTGATTACACCCCATCTCAAAGGCATGCGGGAGTGGAACCACCTGAGTTATGCGTCCTCGCTCTGTGGTAATTGCACAGCCGTTTGTCCGGTTAAAATCAATCTGCACGAAATATTGCTGGAAAACAGGCATGAAGCTGTACAGGAAGGAGATGCATCCTGGATGGAAAAGGTCGCCTGGCGTGGATGGAAACAGGCCTGCCTGCACCGGAAATGGATGAATATGGGCAATTATAAAATGAAGAACTGGGTGATCAACAAGATGTTTAAGGGATGGACAAGACAAAGAGCGGATCTTGATTTTCCTGAAAAGACTTTTAATGAAAGCTGGAAAGAAAGACAGAACGGATAACAAATGCTGCTTTATAGCCATCATACCAGTCCCCGGCTAACATATATCATCGAGCTGATCGGAAAAGAAACCTTTAATGAACCTTTCCGTCTGACTACAGACAAATCAACATTTCTTGAATTTGCCGGACCGAAAATCAACTATTCTGACGCCCGGTTAACGGCAGATGAATTTTTAATTCAAAATCATCCACTGCTTTTTGAAACAGGCATCCGCGAGCAGGAGATCCACTGCTTTTCAATTCAGGACCAAATCGTATTTTTTAAAACTGCAGGTGATTATCCTTTCGACATTTTTGCAGCAAGCTTTTATTTGCTGAGCCGGTATGAAGAATATCTCCCGTTTGAAGCAGATAAATACGGAAGGTTCCCACACCGCGCCTCCCTGGCATTCAGGGAAAAATTTCTGGAAACTCCCCTGATTAATTACTGGCTGGGGAAGTTTAAAAAGGGATTACATGAAAAATTTCCGGAGCTTCTTTTCCGGATAAAAGATTTTAAGTATATACCGAGTTATGATATTGACATTGCCTATTCTTATAAATACAAAGGATTTCTCCGGAACACCGGTGGCTTTGTGCGATCCCTTTTAAAGGGCGAATGGAATGGGATACTTGACCGCTGGGATGTTTTGTTCCAAAAAAAGAAAGATCCTTTTGATACGTATGAGTGGCTGGATTCCCTGCATCTGTATTGCCGTACCCGCGCCTATTATTTTTTTCTGCTGGCACGGCAGCAAAAAGGAGTAGATAAAAATATTTCTCCAGACCTGGAAGTGATGCGATCCCTTGTAGCATATCATGCCAAAGGATATACCGTTGGCATTCATCCATCCTGGCAAAGTGGTGATGATGAACAGGTATTATGGGAAGAAATTAAATGCCTGGAAAACATTACGGGAATGCCTGTGAAATATAGTCGACAGCATTATATCCGGATGACGTTGCCTCAAGCTTACCGGAACCTGCTCCATGCCGGTATTGAAAAAGATTTCTCCATGGGATACGGCGGGGCCAATGGATTCAGGGCTTCCATAGCATCTTCCTTTTACTGGTACGATCTGGAACAGGAGAAGCAAACGACGCTGATGTTGTTTCCATTTTGTTTTATGGATGCCAATTCTTTTTATGAAAACCAATTAACCCCAAATGAAGCATTAACGGAATTGATGGGCTATTATCGCAGAATAAGACAGGTGAATGGTCTGATGGTTACCATCTGGCATAATTCCTTTTTTGGCACGGACCCTATGTTCGCTGGCTGGAAAGAAGTATACGAGGTCTTTTTAAAAGACGAAATTTATTGGGATATGTAAGGGAATGGGAGTAAACAGTTAATGCTTGAAATGTCTCATTCCGGTAAGCACCATGGCCAGGTTTTGTTCTTTACAAAAAGCAATGGAATCTTTATCCCGGATAGAACCGCCGGGTTGAATAAATGAAGTAATGCCTTCTGCTGCTGCAATACGGACACAATCATCAAATGGGAAAAAGGCATCGGAAGCCAGCGCAGCATCTTTTAAATCAAATTTAAATTGTCTTGCTTTTTCAATGGCCTGCCGGAGTGCATCAATACGACTCGTTTGACCGCAGCCTTTTCCAATGAGCTGTTTATTTTTTATCAGGGCAATGGCATTTGACTTTAAATGCTTGCACACCAGGTTGGCAAAGCGGAGGTCTTCTTTTTCAGCAGCTGTACTCGGTCTGCCACCCACCTCCTCCCATTTTGCGTAATTCCCCTGGTCGGCGTCCTGCACCAAACTACCATTCAGTAAGGATTTCCGGATCTGCCGGCTTATTGCAGTATGGGGAAATAACTGAAGAAGGATCCTGTTCTTTTTGGATTTTAATATCGTCAGGGCCTCGGCGGAAAAGGAAGGAGCGATCAATACTTCAAAAAATAATTCATTGATGGCTTCTGCTGTTGACTGATCTAGTTCATCGTTACATACTAAAACGCCACCGAAAGCACTTTCGGGATCTCCTGCTAAAGCAGCTGCCCACGCATTCGCTATTCCCTTGCGGGATGAGATACCACATACATTGGTATGTTTAATGATGGCAAATATGGTTTTTTCTTCGAATTCACGGATCAGTTGTATCGCAGCATCTATATCCACGAGGTTATTGTAAGAAATTTCTTTGCCATTCAATTGCTTAAAAATGCCGCTCCAGTCACCCTCAAAAAAAGCCTGTTGGTGCGGATTTTCTCCATACCGCAGATGCGCGGAAGGCATTGATGATGAAACTGCTTTCCCCGGATTAAAATATTCATGAATGGCCAGGTCGTATCCGGCAATTACATCAAAAGCCCGCGCAGCAAGATCCTTTCTTTGCTCCAGGGTTAATTCACCGCGTTGTTCTTTCAATAATTTTTCCAGGTAAGCATAATCTCTTTTGTGTGCAATCACAGCTACATGTCTGAAATTTTTTGCAGCTGCACGGATCATGGAAGGTCCGCCGATATCTATTTTTTCAATGATGGATTTTTCATCCTTTGTGTTAGCCGCGGTTTCCTCAAATGGATAGAGGTCAACTATCACCAGATCTATCTCCGGGATCTGAAATTCTTTCATCTCTTTCAGATCCTGCACGTCCTCTCTTCTACCCAGTATACCGCCAAATACAGACGGATGCAGGGTCTTTACCCGGCCCCCGAGGATAGAAGGATAGTGGGTCAGGTCTTCAACGGGCGTGCAGGGAATCTGCAGGCCCTCGATGAAGGTACGTGTGCCACCAGTGGATATCAGCCGGATACCCAGGGCATGCAATTTTTTTACAATAGGTTCAAGGCCGTCTTTATAAAAAACAGAAATAAGTGCTGATTGAATTTTTTTGGTCATATCGGGAGATTAATTTCCGGTGAAAGGATATTCAACGGGAAATCCGGGAGCCGCAAATTTACGAAAATTGGGTTTCCTGGCAAAGGAAGAACATCCCCTTTAAAGAAAAAGTGTTTTCCTTCCCGGGTACTGACTTATTTTCAGAAAGCTAAAATCCGGATGACCAGAAAGAGACAAACAGAAATTAACGCAGAGATGAACCATTTTTTCCCCCCGGTTGTGAAAAAAAGGTAAGTACAATAGGTCAGGATATACAGCAATACTACCTGTACCCAGTTTACCGAAAGCTGATCCGTGACAGCGCCGGGAAGATGGGCAACATATTGTACAAAGCCATTCAGAAAACGAATCCCTTTGCCTAACATCCAGCCAAGAATATCGGCAATGACCGGGGAAAAGGAAAACAGGCAAAGCAGGATCCCGCCAACCAAAATGCAACTGGATAAAGGGACGGCCAACAGGTTACTGAACAGAAAATAATTCGGGAACCGGTGGAAATAATAAATGCTGATGGGTGTGGTCAGGATTTGGGCCGCCAGACTAACGGATGCCGTATTCCACAAGCCGCTCAGCAACCTGTTCTTTAAACGGAACAGGCCCTGTACGGGCTTCATAAAAATGACCAGACTTAATACCGCCGAATAACTCAATTGGAAACCGGTATCCCATAGCCAGAAAGGGTCGAAGCAAAGCAGTAGAAAAGCAGAGGATGCCAGCGTATTATGCACGATGGATTCACGGGAAAGATTGCGCGCCAACAGGAGAAAACTAAACATAACGGCTGACCGGATTACGGAAGGGGAAGCGCCCGAAAGCAGACTGAAAATCCATAGCGAACCGAGAAGGAGGATCAATTTTATCCACCTGCCTGATTTTTGTCCGTTTATTTTTTGTAAAAGCAGCTGTAGTATCTGATAGATCAACGCCAGGTGAAGTCCGGAAATGGCAATGATATGAACCACTCCGGTGTTGGAATAAGATTGAATCAATGCACGGTCAAGGTCATCCGTATATCCGATCATCAGAGCTTCCAGCAAGCTGTTTTCTTCTTTTCCGGGTATATACTGTTTGAGTATACGCAGTATTTTTTTTCTCCAGGAAATTAAGCATGAACTGAAAAAATTTTCCTTTTCCTCCCCCAGCAACGTATAATCGGGTTCCTTTAAAAAGACTTGAGAATAGATGTGTTTGAGATGGCAATATTGTTTATAATCAAATCCGGTAAAAGCGCTTGAATTTTCAATGGGTAACAGCGGTTTCCTGAAAATAATAACGGCGCCGGGACGGATTTCCCCCGGCAGTTGATTTACCTGGAAATAGATAAAAATTTTTTCTTTTTCGTGATAACAATGGTTTCCGACACAGAGATAATGAATCGTTGCAATGGCTTTGAATGATTTTGACTTTCTTACCGGATCATTTTCCAGCCGCGCAATCAACTGGTAATTTTCAGGAAGGGTATTCCGGAAAGAACCGGCAACGGTTGTATCCTGATGACAAAGAATCAACAATCTTCCGAGAGAAAGAAAAGCCATATGGATGGAAATACCCATCATCCAATCCAACCCGAAAAGGGAATGAAGTGGAATGAACAGGGAAAAAATGAGTACCAAACTGCAAAATGCCAGGAGGAGACCGTTGAAGGATTTGGATATTGGAAAAAAATATTGTAAAAGGATTCCAGCCATCAGCGGAATGAGCAGCCGGATGAATGG
>JAYVXJ010000498.1:0-1641 GCA_043785285.1 Chitinophagaceae bacterium | reverse complement strand
CGAAGATCAAAGAAAAAACGCGCTGATATTGCAGGCGAACAATTTTAAAAGCTGCCTAATAAAGAATGATGGCAAAGGCAGGTTTTCAATGATCCCTTTGCCGATGGAGGCACAAATATCAACCCTATGCGGTATGGTAGTGGATGATTTTAATGCGGATGGCAAACTTGACGTTGTAATCAATGGTAATGATTATGGCACGGAAGTCTCCGTAGGAAGGTATGACGCTATGAATGGACTTTACCTCGAGGGAGATGGGAAAGGAAATTTTGTTTCGAAATCAATTTTGCAAAGCGGCATATACATTCCGGGAAATGGAAAAGCCCTGGTGAAACTACGTGCGGCAAACGGTAAATGTTTATTGGCCGCTGGCCAGAACAGGGGACCTCTTAAGATATTCCAACTTAAAAAAAATCCTTATCCCGCTCCATTGCTAGCTTCGGATGTCAGTGCCGTGATCAGGTTTAAAAACGGTTCTTCCCGACGGCAGGAATTTTATTACGGGGCTTCTTTCTTATCCCAATCCGGTAGATTTTTACTATTAGATGATAATGTAAGTTCTGTTGAGATCATGAACAACAAGGGCCTTGTACGTAAAATGAATCGATAAACCAATCCAATGTTTTTCCCAATACGGTCATGGAACCAAACCCGCATGGATGGTTTGTATATGTCTAATCGAATTATCCGATTTTTGATAGTCACCGGAATCATCCTGATCTCCTCCTGTAAGCAGTATAACAGGAATCAATCCCACAGCAGGATTGGGTATTTCAGCATTCATTCGGGGGAAGCATTAGCTAAAAAATATTGCCAGTCATGCCATGCATTTCCCGATCCTTCTTTACTGGATGTGAAATCCTGGGAAGAGGGTGTATTGCCAAATATGGGTCCGCGATTGGGCATATTTCAATTTAATAGTAAAGTATATCCATTCTCCCGCCAAGACCGGAATATTCCAAAATCGTATTATCCATCCGAACCCATTATAAAGGCAGAGGATTGGCAGGACATCCTGAATTATTACCTGGCTACTGCTCCGGATAGCTTAACGAGTCAGAACAGGCCTTTTCCGATAAAAAACGATCTGAAATTATTCGCTGCTTATAGCCCCCCCATTCATCTTCCAACGCCGGCTACCTGTTTTATTAAGGTTGATACAACCACCGTTCCGCATACCTTATTGCAAAGTGATATTTTTTCTGGGAATGTTTTCCGCCTTGACCAAAAACTCAACTATATTGATTCTTTTCACACGAAAGGACCGGTGACTGACATAGACTTCAGCAATCAACAAATGATCGCCTGTAATATAGGCGTCCTGAATCCAAGTAATGGAAAGTTTGGGAAATTAGAGCGTGTATTAAAGAATGGTTCAGGCAGGATGATCCTGGATTCCACATTTCTGATTGATTCACTTCAAAGACCGGTAGAGGTTGTTGCTGTAGATCTGAACGTCGATGGGAAAACGGATTATCTGGTTTGCGAATTCGGATATCTGACGGGGGCATTAAGCTGGTATGAGAATATGGGGAATGACCGGTTTTCTCGTCATGTATTACGCCCGCTTCCCGGCGCGATAAAGGCGTATGTAAAGGATTATAATCAGGATGGATTACCAGATCTCTTTGTTTTATTTGC
>JAYVXJ010000497.1:0-1643 GCA_043785285.1 Chitinophagaceae bacterium | reverse complement strand
CTTATAAACCACGATGGTTCCTACGATCAGTGCCGTTGAAATAAAGAATTGGAAAACCACCAGACCGCTGCGCAGCCTGGCACTTCCCTTACCTGATTGGAATCTTCCTTTTAATACATCAACCGGTTTGAAAGAAGAAAGAAAAAAAGCCGGATAGCTCCCTGCCAGAACACCTACCAGCAAACCAAACAATAAAAGACCTGCCAAAAGCCAACTATTCCCAAATAAATCGAACGTTAATTTTTCTCCCGACAAATCATTGAAAAAAGGCAACGCCAGTTTTACAAAGCCAATCGCCAATATCAACGCAATTGCTGTCAGCATAAGGGATTCAAACAAAAACTGTTTCACCAGTTCGGACTTTATTGAACCCAATACTTTTCGGATACCCACTTCCCTGGCCCGTTTCGCTGCACCTGCAGTAGAGAGGTTCATAAAATTGATACAGGCGACGAGTAGCATAAAAATGGCGATGGACCCAAAAATATAGACCTGCTGTATGTCACCGCCCGGTGACAATTCAAACATTAAATCTGAATGAAGATGAATATCTGTGAGTGGTTGGAGAAACAATCCAATATCATTGCCTTTTTTTCTGAATTCGGCCAGGCTCATCCCCATATCACCCTGCAGTTGCGGGCCCATATACTTTTCAACTACCTGGGGCATTTTAGCCTGCAGTCGTTTGTAATCATACCCTTCGGGCAGCACCAGGTAAGTATAAAAATTGGAACTCATCCAGGTCTTCTCCCTGGATTCGGGTAGACCGGACATAGATGCAAAGAGATCAAAATGAAAATGTGAATTGGTGGGCACATTCTCCATCACGCCGGTTATTTTATAGGGAGCTTCCCAGTCTTTAAACTTCAGCATCTTTCCTATCGGATTTGCTTTGCCAAAATACTTTTGCGCTACCATATCCGAAATGACAATAGAATAAGGCTGCCTAAGCGCCGTTTTTGGATCGCCCTGCAAAAAAGGCAGCGTGAATACCTGGAAAAAGTTAGAGTCCACATAAGCAAAATCTTCTTCCGCAAAAGATTTTTCCCCGGTAATGAAACGGGGTCTTCCGTAATTCCGTAAACGCGTAGCGTCGAGCACTTCCGGATAATCAGCTTTCAGTGTCTGAGCTGTAGGCGGCATTACTATTGCTTCTTTTATTTTTTCCCCCTGTACGAGTCCCCTGAAAACAACCCGGACAATACGATCTGCTTTTTTATTAAAGCGGTCGTAGCTGAATTCATCCATAATGAAAAGCAGGATGATCAAACAGGTGGCAATGCCGATGGCCAATCCAAAAATATTGATGGCTGAAAAGGCTTTATTGCGCAAGAGATTCCGCGAAGCGATCCTGAAATAATTTTTGAACATGGCCGATGATTTTCTAATTTAATATACTGAGGTTCAGTCTGTAATAGCCCCCAAAAAAATGCCAGCAATGGAAATGATTGATAATCAGTTATTTAAACAGGAACCTGCCCGTCACAGTGTCCGTTTATGATATAGTGGTGTCCGGTTTTAAGAAGCATTGACTCACAGATATTCGTTAACTTAATCGTCTCATTTTTTTAACCCAAAACATCAGTTATGAAAAAGCTACTTATTGGCGCCCTTGTCGGTGGAATTATTATTTTCTTATGGCA
>JAYVXJ010000496.1:0-1645 GCA_043785285.1 Chitinophagaceae bacterium | reverse complement strand
TTGCGCCCAGTTTCGCTTTATTGGGTGTACCGTCCAGGGCTATTAAAACATCATCCAGTCCGGCCTGGTTGGAAACTTCAAAACCTTTCAGTTTGGCTGCGATGGTTGTGTTCACATTCGCCACAGCTTTCAGAACACCTTTGCCCTGGTAGATTTTCTTATCTCCATCCCGGAGTTCCACGGCCTCGTGAATGCCGGTGCTGGCGCCACTGGGAACAGCGGCCCTGCCAAGGAACCCTTTTTCTGTGATCAGGTCTACTTCCACGGTTGGATTTCCACGGCTGTCTAAAATCTGTCTCGCAATAATTTCTTTAATGTTACTCATGATTGGTTGATTTGGTAAGGTCTCTGAAAATAGCTTCCAGGCTCCTGCTTTCCGACTGCAAAGAAACAAGGTTCCAATTATTTTGCAAAGACAGCAAGAGCAATTGTTTCTTTAATGTTTCGGGGTCATCTCCTTCCAGCTCCCATTCAAACTCGCTGATCTGGCGGAATGCCTTCAACGAAGGCAGATCCCGCCAGGCGCTTTCTTCCACACGTTCCCGGAGAATCAGTTTGATAAAATTATTCGTTTGCCGGCTTTGGAGATGGCTCAGGGAACTGTCGGCGATGATTTTTCCCTGATGAATGATGATCACGCGATCGCAGATAGCTTCCGCTTCCTGGAGAATATGCGTGGAAAAAAGAACACTTCGGTTTTTGCCGTAGGCTTTGATCACTTCGCGGATCTCCACGATCTGGTTGGGATCGAGACCGGTTGTCGGTTCATCCAGAATCAATACTTCGGGCTGATGAATGAGCGCAGCGGCGAGCCCCACGCGCTGTTTATACCCCTTGGAAAGCTGACTGATCTTTTTATTGGCTTCCGGACGAAGTTTCACTACGTCAATGATCTCTTCCACGGCTTTCTTTTTATTGGGAATCCGGTGAATATCCGCAATAAAAGAAAGGTATTCCCGGATATACATATCCCCATAAAGCGGATTGGATTCAGGAAGATAGCCGGTGATTTTTTTGGTTTGAACCGGGTGTTCGTTTACTGCAATCCCATTGATGAAAGCTTTACCGCTGCTGGGTTTCAGACAGCCGGTCAGAATTTTCATGGTAGTGGATTTACCGGCTCCGTTGGGACCGAGGAACCCGACGATCTCCCCCTGCTGAAGGGAAAAAGAGATCTGGTCAATGGCTTTCTGTTCCCCATAGAGCTTAGTGAGCTCTTTTACTTCAATGGACATAGCCTGGGGGGAAAGTTGATGGTTGATGGTTGATGGTTGATGGAACTCAGGTGCGAATTTACAATAAAACTCCGTCAACCGTCATCCGTCATCTGTCATCCGTCAACCATCAACCATCAACAAATTAATATCCCCCCCTAAACAATACCCAAATCCATCTGAATCTCCTCCAACGTCCGTCCCTTCGTCTCCGGCATCACGCGCCAGATAAAAATCAGGGAGGCTAATGTCATCAGACTATAAAATATGAAGGAATAAAATCCGCCGTTGGGGCTTCCTTCCACGATGATGGGGAAGGTCCAGGAAATAATCGCTGCCATGATCCAATGCGTGAAGCTACCCAGCGAACCACCTTGTGAGCGAACCGGGTTGGGGAAAATCTCTGAAATAAATACCCAGATAACCGCGCC
>JAYVXJ010000495.1:0-1646 GCA_043785285.1 Chitinophagaceae bacterium | reverse complement strand
TTCTCCGGGCTTTTTTAACTAGGGCATACCCATCATAATTTCGTCAAATCATCAGATAGACGTTAAAAAAGTCCTTAATGCATCCCGACCAGCCGCCTGATTACAATCCAGAAATTTCTTTGCAATTTTTTAACGCTTTTACCATTTACGCTTTCTATTTGACCTACCTAAAGATAATGGATTCATTCAAAAATCATTGGACATCTGACTTTATCTTATATTAAATTGTGGTTCACATTAATATTAGATTAAGCATGGGAATTTAGAGTAAAATAGATATTCAAAAACTACTTGATATTCTCAGTCGTTTTAAGAGTGTAACCCGATAAAATAATAGCTGCGGTGTCACCAATAGTCTGATGCAGGTTTTGAATTCGAAAATGACCAATGTCCAGAAGACTATAACCCTGAACCTGAGCATCTAGCACTTTCGCATACATGATGCCCGGTCCCTGCATATCCTCTGCCATTTCAAATTTAAGCTGTGAAGAATCTTTTTGCCTGACAAATATTGAATCAAAGTCTGAAATGTAGCTTTCAATCTCCATCTGGGATTTACCTCTAAGCTGAACCGAAAGATTTTTCTGTTTCATTTTGTAGAGATCCAGATTTGAATTCGTGACATTCACGGAAAGCAGATCGGGGCAGGAAATCGAGATTAATACATGATATTTCATCCAGTTGCGTATTCCGGGTGGGTCCCACTGCTGTTTAACCTGGACAAACAAGGTATCATCCGAAATGTGCGTTTTTATACGGTCCATCATTTCCCGTTCCCAGTAATTTAAAACCCCTATAGTCCCATTGGAGCCAGGAATAAATGAAATCCGGATTCCGTTTCCTCCTGTCAGACTAATGTGATGAAAAGCGCCTTTATTCAGTTTCGTGTAATTCCAAAACGGATCACTCTTATCAATCCGATTATACTGATTTTTAAATATGATATTTGAACCAATTAGGCTGATAATTAAAAGTCCCAGTAAGATCATTAAGATCAAAGAAGAATTTTTCATGCTTCTACTTTTTTGATTGAGATTTCATATAACTATTGAATAATGTTTCCAGTTCTTTCATATCTATCTTCAGCAGAGACATGTTTTTAAAAATAACCGGCAACTCTTTACAGGTAAATTCCTCCCGTTTATATGCCATAACCCGTTTGATAGCATCTTTTTCGACGAAAATTCCCACCCCCCTCCTGTTTGAAATTATGCCGAGTTCCTGCAGGAAATCGTAAGATCGTTGCACGGTATTTGGGTTTACCTGCAGTTCAATAGCCAGATCTCTTATACTCGGAATCTTTTCTTCCGTTTTCCAGGATTTTAATAAAAGCTGCTCGCAGGCATGATCCACAATCTGCAAATAAATAGCCTGGTGGTCTCTGAATTCCATACTTGTATTTAAAACTCTTTCTCTTTAAGCCTAATAAAGGAAACGCCAAGCAAAATGGTAGGCAATATATAAAGTGCAATTACATCATAAAGCTGGTTCCAAATGGAAGGCATGACCAATACACCCATTTCATTTCCATTCTGAATAGAGACATTATGGAATGGAAAGGAACGAACAATGTCCTTAAATAAAATTGAACTTATTCCATAATTTAAAAGGAATGTAAAAAAGTATATGGCGCACATTACAAGAGC
>JAYVXJ010000494.1:0-1648 GCA_043785285.1 Chitinophagaceae bacterium | reverse complement strand
CCGAAATAAATTCAAATCAACGCCGACCTAAAATCGTCTCAAACAATGACCAGTCAAGGCTTTAAAAGAACTTTTATTAAAAACAACGCAACGCTAATGAAACTACATATTTAATTATTAAAACTAAGTTAAGCTTGGCAATTGAGTAAAAATATTAGCATAGACTAGTAAGTTTACTACTGACCGAGAAAACTTACTACGCCCGGATACCTTTTGTTCTCTTCTATAGCAGCCTGATTATCCCAGGAATAAACTGATTCATTTGGATTATATCCGTTAATTGGATTTCCTCCCAGATAACCAGGATCAAAATCCCAATATGCTTTAACAAAAGCGTCTCCTCCATAGTATTTGGCAAAATATTGTAAAGCTCTTGCATTTCCATCCCCCGCATATCTGTCTCCATTCGGATCAGACCCGTTGTCGAAGAGCGAGGGTAGACCGGTCATCGCCAAATAGGCTACACCCTGTGCCTGACTTTGTAAGACCCTGCCATATTCATGCTGGAAAATATGATCTTTCTCACTTACCTGCATTTCGGGACCGCCTGTGATCACATTGCCCAAAGTAAATGCAGAATTTGTAGGAAGCCATGTTGAGTTTAAAACCAATACTCCATCAAAAAACGAAACATTCTTTACTGCTCCGATCAAGTTTGTAAATCCGGCAATCAGTGTTCCCCCACCTGCTGCTGAGATTCAAAAGTAGTGCGGGATATAATCGCCCAAAGATTTCCGCCAATCGTCCGATCAGCAGTGCACTGGGAAGGAACCAGAAGACTTGGTCTTTACCTCTCCACAGGAGTGGCCTGTGATGATCGGGCTATGAATGATAGTGTACTCAAACCAGTATTGAAAGGATTGGAAATTGAAGAGAGAGTGCTTTATGTCTTTCGATACAGCTTTGCCTTCCGGTGTTTTGAGCAGGGGATGGATGTTAAAGTAGTGCAGCCCCTCACCGGCCATAAAGATGTCAGGGTATTGCTGAAAATATATGCGGAGGTCACGCGAACGAAAGTGAGTTTGCCGAATTTGAAGGGACTGTCTTTTTGATTATCATCAAACTACTATAGCCAGACCAGTATGCATATTTAATTGTTTGCCCACTCACCTGCGAATAACTTTGCTTGCATGAGAACAGTTTCAACAGCAGCTTCCTGTTTGTCTGGGGGATATCCGTATTCGCGGAGTATGCGTCTTACTATTACCCGAAGTTTTGCACGGGCACTTTCCTTTATGGTCCAATCGATGGATGTGTTTGCACGGACTCTTACTACCAGTATCTTAGCCATTGTCCGGAGATTTTCATCACCCAACACTTGAACAGCACTATCGTTTTCAGCGAGTGCATCGTAGAAAGCCAACTCATCTTCCGTAAGGTTTGATTTCTGACCCTTGTCCTGCGAGGATTGGATATCCTTCGCGATGTTCATTAATTCATCCAATAATTCTATCAGTGAAATGAACCTGCTTTGATACCGGTTAAAGGAGTTTTGTAACATGTCAGAGAACTTCTAGGTTTCAACAACGTTGCGTTTATAGCGAACGTTGATCTCATCCCGGAGGAGTTTTTTTAACAGTTCAACTGCGAGGTTTTTCTGCTTCATCTTTTTCACTTCTTCGAGAAACCCTGCCGACAAATAATGGAT
>JAYVXJ010000493.1:0-1652 GCA_043785285.1 Chitinophagaceae bacterium | reverse complement strand
TTGAAGATATAGGGCTGCTTCGCGGACATGATAATCGCCCCACATCCCGGACTCACCATAAGGTATTTTACTTCCATCCGGTATATAATCCCATCCATTGGGCCGGTGGTAGATGGAATGCAGCAACAATCCCTGGTGCTTTGGATCACAGCTTAGATAAGGCTCATCAAAAATGGTATTCAAAACAGTTAACCCCGCCTGCCAGTAATAATCTCCTGCTTCGGTTTCTTTATGTTGATGAAGATATCTGCCAAGCCTTAACAGTCCTTGTGCGGCGATAGCCGCAGCCGAACTATCAACGGGTTCGAATTCATTAAATGGATTGGCAGGCTTATTCAAATAATCACCCAGCTTATAAAGGTTAGGGGCACCCGTATCCCAATAGGGTACACCATCAGCCGGGGAATTTTCAATATAAAAATCACCCGTGGCTTTTGCCCCTTTAAGCATAAACGACAGAATATTTTCCTTGCCGGAAAATGCTTTAAGGTCTGATTCATTAACTGTATCAAACCATTCGAGTTGTTCAGCAAACCCGCACATTGCCCATGCCAGGCCTCTTGTCCATGTACTGAAGCCTGAATAACCTTGTTGGGAATTGGGGCAACGAAAATTTCCATCCTTTATATTGAAGATACTTTCATGCGCTGTTCGTCCCCAGACATCGTAAGTATCACGGCCATCACCATAGAAGACGGAGTAGTCTGCCGTAGCTTTCAGGTGTTGAATGGCTCTCTCTAATAAGCTGACCCGGAGATCTCCTTCAGACTGGAGAACATGGCCCAAAGAGTGACTGAGCACCAGGGAACGTATGGAACGGATGGTGTCAACAAAGAGGGAATGCGGCCCATTGAATGAATGAATGAATCCGCCGTCTTTAATAACTGTCCAGCGGCTGGCCTGTACTGCCCCGGAAATTTTCAATGCCAATCCATAAAAATCTTTTTCCCATTCATTAAAACTGATCTTCCCTTCCTTCATCAACCGAAGCAGGTTGCCATAAGTGCTCACGTTATTAAATCCATGATCATGCACGCCGGTATGACTCACATGTGGGGCCATTAAATCAATTGTTTTCCGGCGTCCGGATTCCAGAAATGACTCTTCTCCCGTAGCATCATATTGTAAAATAGCGGAGCCGTATTGAAAACCCTGCGTCCATTCTGTCCACCCTCTGGTAGTATAGCTTCCCTTTATAGTAAAAACCGGGGAGCCTTTAGAAGCATCGTAATTCTTTTCAATGAGTTTTATTTTTTCTGCTGAAAGCTGCCAGAATCTTCTGAGCTTGGTAGTCAGGTCGGCAGGCTTTAAGTCCCTATTTGTTTTAATCATTGATTAATAGAATATTAAATGATTCAAAACTCATCGTTTGATCCGATTTAATCCCGTTTTACTGCTTAGTTTTGGGATCATCCGGATGCAAAGGATTAAAAATGTAAAGCAAGAATAATCTATTTTTTACTCGGTTGGTAAAACTAATCTGACCCGAATCAGACTTTTTACGGGATACTGCTCCCTTACTCCCTATTGTGTATTCTATGGGGCTTGCCAATGGAGGAAACTCCAAACAGGTATGGAGCAGGCATTCCCCAGTTAAAAAATGTAATTACAGATTTCCTTTCTTCTGTTCCTTCACAGCAAAATCGCATCCT
>JAYVXJ010000492.1:0-1653 GCA_043785285.1 Chitinophagaceae bacterium | reverse complement strand
TCACCATCAAAAAATTAAAGTTTTTAATATATTATACTATTGTAATCAATACTCAATTTACGATTCTGCTTAATTTTGCAACAATTTATTATGATCGATCTGTCTATTGCGTATCACAATTACCCTGATATATATCACCAGTCTTTCCACCGCAACCATTAACACAGCCATCGGGGGCTTTGGCTTGCTGCTGTAAAAGGCCATCAAATATTTCGGGATTATATTGAAGCCGTTTGAAAGCCGATTTATATAAATCAGCGTCTTTGGCCTTTACAAAAACCGACTTTAAACTATACCATGCAACTATGGGTATCATAAGGCAAAAAGTAACAATCATCAACTGAAGGGGAGTAAAAGAAAAAGAATGATTGATATTCCAAAAATTTGCAATGCTCCAAAATAATTCACAAAACAGTACTAACTGTACGGTAAGGCAGAGCGGACACCATTGTTTAACCACCTGCCACTGGTAATAAATGTTGAATAAAATATATGGTGCTGCAAAGGCCTGGTACTTAACAAAATCAATGGACATAGAGGATATAATTAAAGCCATTAACCTTGCGTACAATAACGAAGTATATTTTATTAATTTACCAAATAGCCCATTTCTGAAAAAATACCTTATAAAACATAAAAAATCAGGAAATGTGCTTCTAGTATTTCCCGAAGAAGAAATCCGAATTCTAAATTTATTAAAGTCCGAAAGATCGACTATGGAAATTTCAACTATTATGAACCTTAGTAAACGATCGATAGAAATAAAACGTGATAGAATGAGAGAAAAAATATGCGTTAAAACTGTGGGAGCCTTATTGTTGTATGCCTTTAAAACGGGTTTAATTGATTAAAACCTTTAGAATTTGGGCAGGCAGGTCCAGGATATTACATTTCAAGTAATCAAAATCTTTCTAATTTTACCGCAATTCCTGCAGACATTTTTTCCTCACCAGAAACATATTTCCGGTAGCCTGTAAACAAACACTAACTTTACCACTGCTTGTACGCTCTTTGCAAGACTGTTACTTCGATATGTTCTCGAGAAGATCCGCTCCCACGGAATTAATCGACGAGCATACCAGACTTTGTAGACCCGAAATGGTGGGGGTAAATTTTAACATTTAAAAACTCCACTGGCCTGGTTTGCGTGGGATATCCAATTAGAAAATGGGATAAAAGACTTCGATCACCATGTGGAGACTGTCTGCTGCAATATGGGGCTGTGTATAATACTTCTCATAACTGATAGCCACTTTTTGTAAAGCATTATCCCTCATATATTTCTCCATTACGGCATATACCGTGTTTAATTTGCTGTAAGGACCTTCATAATGCGCAACCAGCAATTTTCCGGAATCCGGCATGCTTAAATAGTTAATACCTGTTTCCTTTTTTCCTCTTTTATGTACCGGGACGCCCGCAAAAACCCTTACGCTGTCCGGTCCTGCCGGTGAAAAATTAGCCAGTCTCGGACCTTCGCGGTTAACAGGAATATGCTGTCGGATTGCATACTCATAAATAGCTGAGTAGAGTTTGCTAAGTGTTGATAGCTGATCTTTTTTAGCGCTCGTGGTATTTTTGGTAAGGATAAGGGTATCCGTTACAGGTAAAATTTTAATGGAGAATCCATACATTTTAACAGGATCTTCAAAA
>JAYVXJ010000491.1:0-1654 GCA_043785285.1 Chitinophagaceae bacterium | reverse complement strand
TCCAAGTATTGAAAGACGCCGGGGCCGCTTCTATATATGGCGTCAGGGGATCCAATGGTGTCATAGTAATCACCACTAAAAAAGGGAAGTCCGGTCAGCCAACAGTTTCCTTATTCTCCTATTATGGAGTTCAGACTCCGGCCCATGGCAATGTATTTAATTTATTGAACTCTTCGGATTATGCAACACTTTTCAAACAGGTAAATCCGGGGACCGTATTATTTGCAAACGGTCTTCCCGATTATACCTATGCTGGTCCTTCCGCGGCAGGTACAGCGATGGAAGGAGACCCGGCTGTCAATCCGGCCAATTATAATTTTGATGCTTCCCATCCGGAAAATGACTATCTGATTCAACGGGTAAATAAGTCAGGCACCGATTGGTTCCACGAAATTTTTAAACCTGCACCGATGCAAAGCCATACGATTACCAGCAGTGGCGGAACGGAAAAATCGAATTACTTGTTTTCGATGGGTTATCTAAATCAGCAGGGAACATTAATCAACACCTATTTAAAAAGATATTCTGCAAGGATAAATACGGAGTTTAAAATAAATAAGCATATCAAAATCGGGGAAAATGTTTATTTGTTTTACAAACAGAACCCCGGATTCAGTAATCAGCAGGAAGGCAATGCCATTTCTTTAGCTTTCCGTACGCTACCCGTAATTCCGGTTTATGATATAAAGGGGAATTATGGGGGCACCTGGTTAGGGCCTGAACTGGGCACGGTAGAAAATGCAGTAGCCGTTCAGCAACGTACGGCAAGTAACAAAAACAATTCATGGAACGCAATAGGTAATGTTTATTCAGAGATAAGTTTTCTAAAGCACTTTATGGTCCGCAGCAGTTTCGGTGGTACGGTAGATCATCGGAGCAGCCATAATTTCAGCTTTAATACCTATAATGATAAGGAAGCCCATACCAGTCAGAATGTTTATTATGAAAATGCGTATTTCAACAGTAGCTATACCTGGACCAATACATTAAATTATAATAATATATTCGGTAAGCATAGCATTAAATTCCTGGCGGGTGCTGAAGCCATAAAAAATTACGGAGAAGCATTAGGAGGTAGCTCCAATGGGCTTTTTTCCACCGATCCGAATTACCTTTTTTTAAGTAATGGTATAAGTAATGTTACCAATTTTAGCAGTGCATACCTGAATACACTATTTTCTCTTTTCAGTCGCCTGGATTATTCTTTTAATGACAAATATTTATTGGGAGCAACCATACGCAGGGACGGATCTTCTGTATTTGGGGCCAACAAAAGGTATGCTGTATTTCCTTCTTTTTCCCTGGGATGGCGAATATCCAATGAAGACTTCATGAAGCATGTTCCATTCGTAAATGATTTAAAGGTTAGAGGGAGTTATGGTATCCTGGGCTCTCAGGCAAACGTAAGCGCTTCCAATGCCTATACGCTGTTTAGCTCTGGATTTGGTACATCCTATTATGATGTAACCGGTTCAGGCACCACAAGACAGGGATTTTTTCAGTCAAGAAACGGCAACCCCAACACCGGTTGGGAGCAGGATGTGATTTCGAACGTTGGGATAGACGCTACCGTTCTTAATTACAAATTGGATTTCTCTATCGAATGGTATAAAAAAACGATTAATGGTCTGTTATTTCCTGAACCCCTGGTTGC
>JAYVXJ010000490.1:0-5674 GCA_043785285.1 Chitinophagaceae bacterium | reverse complement strand
AAGACTAAATAACGCCCTGGATCAATTCATCATAAGCTGCCTGCAATCCGCGCTCAATACCCTCTCCCTGCCATTCGGTAACACCCGGAATTGACGTGGCTTTTAAAATTTCTTCCCTTGTTTTCCCTGCTTTGATTTGCTTGCCTACAAAATCCAGGAGACTGGAAAGATAGCCCTGCATGGCTTTGAGGTCGTCTTTGTATCCGGTAACTTTATCCGGATCAAAGGCATGCCCGTATATAAAAAGGGTGTCTTTGTCGAAAAGTTGCTGTGCTTTATCCAGCACAACGATCCAGTTTTTGACAGATGCGCCTGCACTCCGATCAATAAAAGCCCAGCGCCGGTTAAACACCAGGTCGCCCATATGGGCAATATTGGCATGGGGAAAATGAATGATGCTGTCTCCGTTGGTATGTCCAGGTCCGAAATAATACGTCTTGATATTCTCCTTTAGTTTTTTATACTCCCAGGTATCGCCATAGGTAAGATCGGGATACAATTGTTTATCCTCCGTATGTTGTTCTTCTGCCACACGCTTTTGATTCATCAGCGAATTGCTATGGGCAGCTACATGATTAACGATTCCTTTGAAAGAAATATTCCCGGAAGTATGATCTCCATGATGGTGGGTGTTAATCAGGATCTCAAAGGGTTTTCCCGGATCCTTTTGCAATGCATCAATCAGGTGTTTGGATTGTTCGGGAAATTCCGCATCCACTACGGCGATATTTTTTTTGGAAAGATAATAGGCAATGGTGCCGCCTTTCTCGGTAAATATGCCCACGTCGTTGCGCAGCATTTTCATTTTATATGGATTGTCCTGCATAAATTTCGTTAACCAGTCAGCACGCAAAAGCGGGAGAGCCCCAACGGATAAACTGGTATTTTTTACAAAGGAGCGGCGGTTCATATCTGGATGTTTATGTTAAGTTAACTTTGAATTGTCGATTTTCCATAAAGAAAATGATTTCATCAATATTCCATTTTCCTTAGAGAGGGCGCTTTAACCCAGGTCGTAACCACCACGATCAGGGTCATGCAACCGCCGAAAACCACGGAAGGCACAACCCCCATCAGCCGGGCCATGATGCCGCTCTCGAACTGACCAAGTTCGTTGCTGGAGTTGATGAACATGGAGTTTACGCTCATCACCCGGCCACGCATATTGTCCGGCGTTTTCAACTGCATGATCGTGCCCCGCGTTACCACGCTGATGCCGTCCAGTATGCCGCTTATTGCCAATACGCCAAAAGACAACCAGAAGAGTTTGGAAATACCGAATACGATGATGCATATTCCGAAGCCGCCAACCGCCAGCAACAGTTTTTTACCCTGTCCGCGGTTGAGCGGAAAGAGGGTAAGCAGGATCACAATACAGATAGATCCAAAATCAGAAGCGCCATTCAAAAATCCGAATCCTTCGGCACCCACTTTTAAAATATCCCGGGCATAAACCGGCACCATGGCCACAGCCCCGCCAAACAAAACGGCAAAAAGATCCAGCGAGAGGGCGCCCAGCAATTCTTTGGTTCTGAATACGAAAACCAATCCCTCTTTAACACTATCCCAGGTTTTTTTCTCCCCGCGTTCATTTAATGGAGGTTTTGGTTTTAAGGTGAATAATACCAGGAAGGCAGAGAATACCAGGATGGCCACCACGGTAAGGGTTCCGGTATTACCCAATCCCGCAATCAGGAATCCACCGAGCGCGTGCCCGGTTACCGAAGCGAATAAATAGGACCCCTGATTCCAGGTAGTGGCGTTTTGTAATAATCTTTTCGGAACTACCTGGGCGAGCACAACATGGAAGAGGGGTCCGGTAAAGGAGCGCACTACCCCGGTGCCAAAGATGATCAGGTAGATCAGCAGGGCAATGGCATGCGGATGAAAATAATTTGTTCCGGGATGGCTGGAGAGAAGGAGTAAAAGCAGTGCAGCTAATCCATAAAGAGAAACGCCGAGCAGGAGCATTCTCCGCTTTTCACTGAGGTCGATCACATGACCGGCATAGAGGGCAAAAGAAACAGCAGGAACGAATTCGGAAAGGCCTACGATCCCGATAGCAAGCGGTGCATTAGTGAGGTTGTAAATCCACCAACCCACCAGGGTGCTCATCATTCGCAAACCCATGATAAATAGAAAACGACCGATGACCAGGTTTCTGAATTCGAAAATCCGGACTGCTTCCAGCGGAGAGGAAGATGGCGACTCATTTTCCATTAAACGCAAAGATATTGTAACCCCGTCAGGGCAAAGTTAAATAGTGTTGTCCGGGGTCATAATCCTTTTCCAGCGCATCCAGGATTATCTGAAAATGCTTTTCATTGCCCAGGAAGTCTGCATTCGATGCATCAATGAAAAGGGTTTTGATATTATGCTGCCGGATATAGCTGGTATAGGTTTCCTGCAAACGAAAAAGATAATCATCCGGTATGGATTGTTCGTAAGCACGGTTCCTTTTCCGGATATTTTTTTGCAGTTGACTTACCGGAGAATGCAAATAGATCAGGAGGTCGGGTTGAACCAATTGCTGATAGATGATATCAAATAATTTCAGGTAAAGGTGAAACTCTTCATCGGGAAGATTCACTTTCGCAAAGAGCAGGCACTTGCTGAATACATAATCGGAAATGCTGACGCTTTGGAAAAGATCTTTGGTATGCACAAGTTCTTTCAATTGCTTATAGCGTTCCGCCATAAAAAATAGCTCCAGTGGAAAGGCATACTGCTTGGGGTTCTCATAGAATTTGGGAAGAAAGGGATTCTCCGCAAAAGCTTCGAGGATCAGCCGCGAATTAAAATGACGCGCCAGCAGGTGGGCGAGCGTTGTTTTCCCCGCTCCGATATTTCCCTCCACGGCAATAAAATGATAGTTCATGAAGCTGTAAATATCTGCAATCCGGGGCGGTTATCCCGATCTGTTCATATTTTTTTTACCGCCAGGGTATCCGTACATTCCCGCAATAGTTGCTGCACTGATTTTCCCAGCAGGGGATGTATAAAGCCGGGTGCAATTTCATTTAATGGTTCCAGCACAAACCTGCGCTCTGCCATCCGGGGATGAGGAATGCTAATGTCCGGCGCTGATATTATTTCCTGATTATAAAAAAGGATATCGATATCGATTATCCTCGGTGCATTCTTTACGGTTCTTTTTCTGCCCATCTTTTCTTCTATGGAAAGTATTAAATGCAGGAGGGCCTGCGGCCCGAAGGCTGTAGTAAGAAGCAGGGCCTGGTTCAGGAAATATGCCTGGTCTGTTTTTCCCCAGGCAGCGGTTTGATACACGGAGGAAACTTGTTCAATGACACCGCAAATATGTTCTATATTTGCCCATGCCTGCTGCATATGGAGAAATCTGTCGCCCTCATTACCACCAATCAACAGATAGGCTTTGTTCATGACTGATTTGTTTTATCCTGATCAAAGATCTTTAATTTTAAATCATATAAACAGAAAAGCGCATGCGCAGCTTTTTTAAGATTTTTTTTGCGAGCTTACTCGCATTGATCGCTTTTGTACTGATCCTTTTATTTTTCACGGTGGGCTATATCGGCAGCATTGCCAGTGCCCAACATGATGAAACCGGCAGTAATGCCGTTCTGGTACTTGATCTGAGCCAGTCGTTCGGAGAAAAGTCGGTAGAAGATCCGCTGGCCAATTTCAGCGATACAAGATATAACATACCTGGGGTTTATGATGTGATCCGGCTGATCCGGTATGCAAAATCAGATAGTGCCATCCGGGGAATATATATCAAGGCTGGCTCCAATGCAAACGGGCTCGGTACCACAGAAGAGATCCGGAATGCACTGATCGATTTTAAGAAATCACGCAAATTTATTTATGCCTACGGGGATGTGATATCTCTGAAAGGGTATTATGCCGCTAATGTGGCAGACAGGATATACTGCAATCCGAAGGGCGGACTGGAATGGCGGGGACTGACCAGTGTGATGACCTTTGTTAAAGGAGGTCTGGATAAGCTGGGGATTCAACCGGAAATTTTTTATGCGGGCAAATTCAAAAGCGCAACCGAACCCCTGCGTGCTGTAAAGATGACCGATGCCAATCGCCTGCAGGTAACCGAACTCCTGGGAGATATCTTTAACCACATCCTGGAACAAACGGCTGCAGTACGCAATACGGATACAGCCACACTTCGCCGCTGCGTGGATCAGCAATTAATTCAACATACATCGGATGCTGTTGAATATAAATTGCTGGACGGAGCAAAATACAACGATGAAGTGTTGGAAGAAATCCTTCCGAAGGTAAAAGCCCGTTCCATCACCGATATTAATTTTGTGCCCCTGGGAAAATATTTTGAAGCGGTTAATACGAAGATGAAAGCAGATGGTAAGGACCGGATTGCACTGATATATGCTGAAGGAAATATTGTAGGCGGTAAAAATGATCAGCAGGAAATCGGAGAAGAGGCATACCGCAATATGATCCGCAAAGCAAGGCTGGATAAAGACATCCGGGCGATTGTGCTGCGCATCAATTCCGGCGGGGGCTCTGCACTGGTAAGTGAAAATCTTTGGAGGGAGCTAACCCTTGCCAAGGCGGCCAAACCCGTGGTGATCAGTTTTGGAGATGTGGCAGCTTCCGGTGGATATTATTTATCCTGTAACGCAGATAGCATTTTTGCAGATCCCATGACCATCACTGGTTCAATCGGAGTATTCAGTATCATATTCAATACGGAATCCTTTTTTAAAAATAAGCTGGGAGTAACTTTTGACGCGGTTCAAACGGCAAAACAGCCGGATGCTATTACCATGGTTCAACCCCTGACGGAAATGCAAAAGAAATTTCTGCAGAATGATGTGGATAGTATCTATTATGATTTCAAATCCCGTGTTGCTGATGGAAGGAAAAAAGATATCAACTATATTGACAGCATTGCGCAGGGTAGGGTATGGGGTGGCAGGAAAGCACTGAAACTCGGATTGGTTGATGAAATCGGGGGACTTCAGCATGCGATAGACTGTGCAGCCAGGCTGGCTAAAACAAAGGATTACCGGTTAAGAGAATATCCGGAACCCAAGAATTTTTTGGAGCTTCTCCTTAATAATTATAAAGAGATGGTAAAAATAAAATCCATCCGGGAAGATTTCGGAAATGAGGGTTTAATATGGTATAAATCCATGTCGGCTATTAAAGCCATGACGGGTGTTCCCCAAACGCGATTGCCTTTTGAATTGACTATTCTTCAATAATGTATTGTATAAAACTGAATTCTCTTCATGAGCCGTCCCTATAGCCAGTTTCGGGCCATGCTGGCCATTTCCAGGGCAAGCCTGCAGGCCATTTTACGCAGTCCTTCAGCAGTTATTTTCAGTCTGGGGTTCCCCCTGGTTTTTATTCTCGTTTTTGGTTTTATCGGAAACACCGGCACGTCTGTTTCCATTGCTTTAAAAACCCCGCGGGACACGTCGAATTACGTGATCCGTGCGCTACTGGGATCTTCCGTTGTGAAACTGAAAGCAGAAAAAGATTCCGTAGCCATTCGCGAGGATCTGGAAAAGGGAAATATTGCAGCCGTACTATCGCTCGATTCTTCCATATCGGCCCTGGGAGTTACCCAATACAAAATAAAAACACAGACTTCTTCAGCCTCAGCAGATAAATACCCGGTTCTTAAAATGGCCCTGGCACAAACTATCCA
>JAYVXJ010000489.1:0-1659 GCA_043785285.1 Chitinophagaceae bacterium | reverse complement strand
GATTGGCTAAAATCGGCAAAAAAGGTCATCGCATTGGGATGGTAAGGAAGGGATTCTTTTATCCGGAACTCAATATCTGTAAACGGATCAAAAGGGATATGTATACCGGCTACCGGCTGGATATTTTTATTTTGTTTAATGGACTCCATGATGCCAGGAATGGAGCCGGTATCTATCCGTACCGGATCATAACCCGATAATCCCAGCTGAACAGCAATATCGGTTCCGTGACCCTTCCCTGTTTTTGCCAATGACCCATAAAGAAATATCCTTATTTTTTTCAGATCGGGTAAGAGACTTTTGCTATCCAGCAACCGGATAAATGACTGTGCTGCGCGCCAGGGGCCAAGGGTATGAGAACTGGATGGTCCAACGCCAATTTTGAATATATCAAAAACTGATATGGGTTCGTAGGGCAAGAGGAAAGCTTTGATCAAAAGTACAATAAAAAAACCCCGAACAGGCTGTTCAGGGTCGGTCTTGCGGGTAGTCTATGGTTACGGCACGTAAAAAACAATTTGCTTGATATGCATAAATAAGACAAACCATGACTTTAAAACGCTGCAGGAAATTATTTTTTTTCGCCGGAAGACTGCTTTTTCTTTTTCGCCAGCAGTTCCAAATAGCGCTGTTCATTCTGATCCCAACGGAATTTCCGGGAGAAAAGAGCAATAAATACAGCGATCAGGAGGAGGGCCAGGAGGAGGACACCCGGATTGAAACTGCTGGTATTGGCCATCATGGTTGCCCTTTTATACCACCCGGAAAAAAAATTCACCGCTATCGGGATAACAAACAACAGGGCTACAGGAATACCCAGTAAAAATTGACGGAAGGTCTTTTTTTGACGTTCCCGGTTGGCTTCCCAATATTCAATAAAGGCTTCCTCTTCTTCCGTAAGCATAACCATAATGGGTTTAAATGGATATTAAAGGCGAACTCAATCTTGAACAAAAATCGAGGTTTCTGTAGGTATATTGCTAGTTCTCAGTATTTTATTTTAATTTTCATATAATTATTTACGCTTATTCGCGTTCGTTTATTTACTTTTAAAACCTGAATCCATTGGCGATGAAGATACCTTTGCTTCTTGTACAGTTTTTATACAAAAATGGAAGGCTGGCGTTGCCGGGAATCGGCATTTTTACGCTGGACAAATCCATCGTGCTACCGGAGGAAAATGACCATGCCCTGCTGCCATTACCAAATGGGATTCAATTTCAAAATGCAAATGTAATAGCTGCTGACAAAGAACTGATTTCCTATATCTGCGAAAATACCGGTAAAATTAAGCCACTTGCTACCTCCGACCTGGAATCTTATCTGACCCTGGGAATGGAGATGCTCAATATCGGGAAACCCTTTTATCTGGAGGGAATCGGAACGATAACCAGAAACAAAGCAGGAAAATTTGATTTTTCTCCCGGAGAATATTCTGTGATCAAAGAAAATCAGCCGGCTGGCGGATCAGATCACGCTAGGAAAAGAAGACCGGAAACTGAACAATCCGCATCCGTGATTCAATCGCCACAAAATCGTAATTTATGGAAAGGAATTGCTATTGTTGCGGCCCTCGTCATTGTTGGATGGGGTGGATACCTGATGTATAAAAAAACGGCTCCCCCAACTTCGGAAAATAATATGGAAGCGAGCCCTCCG
>JAYVXJ010000488.1:0-5689 GCA_043785285.1 Chitinophagaceae bacterium | reverse complement strand
ACGAAGATGCTTTCCGCTTCTCCCGCGATTCTGATGACCAGGTTACCTGGTTTTGAGATCAGCGCCGGGCTTTCCTCCGGAAACCAGGTATACAATTTCCGCATTAAACCAAATGATGGAAATCAAAAACCGGAGTGGACCTGGGCAACGCAAACTTCCGGTGGCAAAACCGATACTTTATTGCAATACCGGACCATTTCTTATGAACACATACCGAGAATAGATTATTTTAAACCTGCCCGAGCGGAACTTGTATCTACGGATCTTAAGATCAAAGGATCCAGGATCGGATACCTGGAAGGAGCCGGCGATAAAGTTCCTGATGCATTAAAAGAAATGGGATATACGGTTACCGTCCTGAAGGAAAGCAATCTTTCCGCGTCTGCCCTTCAATATTTTGATGCGGTGATTACCGGAGTACGGGCTTATGATGTGCATGATTGGCTTTTTGGCAAATACGAAGTGCTGATGAATTATGTAAAAAATGGCGGCAATCTGATCGTGCAATACAACCGGAATAATTCGGAGAATGCCAGAACACGCATTGGGCCATATCCATTCAGCATTTCCAATACGCGGGTAACGGAGGAAGATGCTGCAGTGTATTTCGTACATCCGGAAAATCCGATTCTCCATTATCCGAATCATATAACAGATAAAGATTTTGAAGGATGGATGCAGGAGCGGGGAATTTATTTTGCCACGCATGCAGACCCGCAATATCAGGAAATATTTTCCATGCATGATGCCGGTGAAGCCGATCAGAAGGGAAGTCTGATCACGGCGGTATATGGGAAAGGGAATTTTACATATACCGGACTGGTGTTTTTCCGGGAATTGCCTGCAGGTGTTCCGGGTGCTTATCGTTTGCTCGCGAACCTCATTGCACAGAATCAAAACAAGGATAAATAATCAGCATGCTCAAAAGAAGGGAAATTGCATTTGTTATTGCGATCGTTACGGGGCTTATAGTTGGACGTTTGATTAAGAAGGTTACCATTGGCATGATCATCGGTTTATTTCTGGGTGTAATCGCTGCCATGCTGATGGCCAGCCGCGGCAATTCAAAAAAATAATATGGAATCATCACCGGAAGAACGGCCACCTATTTTTAAATCCTGGAAAACCTGGTATGGGCTGGTGATTGGATTTTTATTATTTCTGATTATCTGTTTCTATTTGTTTACTAAACATTTTTCATGAGTTTTCCCGACTGGATCGTCCTTATCGTCACGTTGGCAGGGATCATTATGTACGGATTGTATAAGAGCCGCTCAGAGAAAAACCTGGAGAGTTATTTTCTGCAAAACCGCTCCTCGCGCTGGTATATGATCCTGCTGGGCATTATGGGAACCCAGGCCAGTGCGGTTACTTTTCTTTCGGCGCCTGGGCAGGCTTATACAGACGGCATGCGGTTCGTTCAATATTATTTCGGGCTGCCACTGGCTATGGTCGTGCTTTGCGTTACATTCGTGCCGGTTTTTCATAAGCTGAAATTGTTTACAGCGTATGAGTTTCTGGAAAAAAGATTTGACGGAAAGACGCGTACGTTCACTTCCCTGCTTTTTTTGATCCAGCGTGGATTGTCAACCGGCATCAGTATTTCCGCGCCTTCCATTATTCTTTCTTCCCTGCTTGGCTGGAATATTCTGTATACAAACATGTTAATGGGCGGACTACTCATCATTTACACGGTGACCGGAGGGGCCAAAGCCGTGGCCTACACGCAGCAACTGCAATTTGTGATCATTTTCGCTGGCATGCTGATGGCGGGTTATATGGTGGTTCATCTGCTTCCGGATAATGTTGGGTTATCGGATGCCCTGCATATCAGCGGGAAAGCAGGTAAATTGAATGTGATCACTTCGGGTTCAGATGGAAAAGGATTTAGCTGGAATGACCGTTATAATATGTGGAGCGGAATGATTGGCGGATTCTTCCTTGCGTTATCCTATTTCGGTACCGATCAAAGCCAGGTTGGGCGATACCTGACGGCCCGGTCTGCCCGTGAAAGCAAACTCGGCCTGCTGATGAACGGATTGGTGAAAGTGCCTATGCAGTTCGGCATTTTACTTTTAGGAACCCTTGTTTTTTCTTTTTATCAATTTGCAAAAGAGCCTTTATTTTTTAATCAGACACAGATTGAATTGTTGTCGAAAACAAAATATGCCGATTCTCTGCAGATCGTGTTGACCGAATATGACCGCCTGCAGAAGCAAAAAGTAGCACAGATGAATCCTGCTGGTGGAATTCCCGTGGAAAACCGGATGCAGGAAGGATTGGTCATGCAGCGGGCCCAACAAGAACAGACCCGGCTTCGTAGCACCATTAAACGGTGGTTAGATGATAAAGAAGTAAAGGGCGACAGCAATGATACCAATTATATTTTCCTGCGTTTTGTAATTGACAACCTGCCTAAGGGACTGATTGGATTGCTGATTGCGGTAATTTTTTTATCTGCCTGGGGATCCGTGGCGGCAGCCCTCAATGCGTTGTCGTCGGCAACCATTAACGACATTCATAAGCGGTGGGTTAAAACGCCGCTGACGCCAGAAAAAGAATACCAATATTCTCAATGGTATACGCTGGTCTGGGGAATATTTTGCGTGGTGATTGCGCAACTTGCTTATAATATCGGGAATAGCCTGATTGAAGCGGTAAATGTTTTGGGTTCTTTGTTTTATGGCGTGATCCTAGGCATTTTCCTGGTGGCTTTCTATATCAAAAAAGTAACCGCTACACCGGTATTTATAAGTGCCCTGATCACAGAAGCCTTCGTGATCTGTATTCATATTCTTAATCAGAAAGACATTGTTAACATCAGCTTTCTCTGGTTGAATGCCATTGGAGCGATTGGGGTGATTTTAATCAGTCTGATTTTGCAAAAGCTGAATGGGTTGATGGTGGATAGTTGATGGATCTTAATTGCGAATTCGCACCTAAAGGCCATCAACCATATACCATCAACTATTTATTCAACCCCTTCAGGAAAGAGCTTCTGCTTTCACATGATTGTAGCCTTTTTTACTCACATCGATCAGTCGTAGCACTTTTTCCCGGATATCATCGCGTAGTCCCTGAATCTCCTGTTCAAATACCTCATGGAGTTCATTCAGTTCTTCATTCGTGGTTCCGCGCAGTCTCCGGATTTTATCCTTAATCTGATCGGCCGAATCGGAGATTTTCTGCCTGGTTTCGCTTCCTTTTGCCGGAGCAATTAACAGTCCGATCACAATTCCGGATAATGTTGCTGTAAAAATTCTTTGTAAACTCATATCGTATAATTTTAAGATGATGCCTGTTGCCAGGATATGATTTTCAACAACCTTGCCAGAATGTGGGATAGCTTTCCGCTGATCTATGAGTACCTATATATAGTATAATCAGGGGAACCGGATTCCAGGGGATCAATAGGACGCCGTGCAGGGCATATCTCACTGAAAAGCGGGGTGAAACTTTCTCAGGGTTTCTCTTAAATATTCGCGATCCAGGTGGGTATAGATCTCTGTAGTTGTTATGCTTTCATGCCCCAGCATTTCCTGAACAGCGCGGAGATCGGCTCCTCCTTCTACCAGGTGCGTGGCAAATGAATGACGGAAAGTATGGGGGGAAACTGATTTTTGAATGCCTGCCTGTCTGACCAATTCTTTCAGGAAAATAAAAATCATTTGCCGTGATAATCTCGCTCCGCGCCGGTTGAGAAAAAGGATGTCCTCATTCCCCCGTTTGATGTTTGCATGCACCCGCACCTGACGGCGGTAAATGGAAATATATTTCAAGGCAGTATTTCCGATAGGGACCAGTCTTTCTTTATCGCCTTTACCCGTCACTTTGATGAAACCCAGATCCGGATAGAGTGCGGAGATTTGGAGATTCACCACTTCACTCACCCGTAGACCGCAGCTATACATGGTTTCCAGGATGGCGCGGTTTCTTTCGCCTTCCGGTTTACTCAGATCAATGGCTTCCAGAATCTGGTTGATTTCAGTAACGCTTAAGAAATCGGGTAAGGTCCTTTTAAGTTTAGGTGTTTCAAGCAGCAAAGTAGGATCTTTACTTACGCTATTTTCCAGCAGGCAATATTTGTAGAACGAGCGGATTCCGGAGATGATGCGCGACTGTGAAGTTGCCGTCATACCAAGTCCCCCAATCCATTTCACAAATTCCTGAAGGTCTTTTAAAACAATATCCTGCGGAGAAAGGTTGCTGTTTTTAAATTCAAGAAATTGGGTAAACTTTTCAATATCCCGGAGATAAGCTTCCACGGAATGGTCGGAAAGTGACTTTTCCAATTGCAGCCAGGCTTTGAAGCCTTTTTTAACGGAAGACCACATGGGGGTGCTATTTTTTGAGTTCCCATTTTCCTTCAGCAAGTCCTGCCTGCATCTGTTCAACCAGCCGATAGGTAGCCGGGCAAAATTCAATATTCTGTTTGTACATATGTCCGTACTCCACAATTTTTTTTGTACTGTGATGCGGAAATCCGGCACAGTCACGCGGACGCACTTCATATATACCGCAAAGATTTGTTTTCAGGTTCAGAAACTGACAGGGTTGCTTTTTGTTTATCCAGTCCCCGGTGCGATCCTTATACAGCCATTTTTCGCGGAAGGCCCTGCGGGTCATTCCCAGATGAGCCGATATCCGCGAGATATCTTTTTGTGTGTATGTGGGAGACATGGTCTTGCAACAGTTGGCGCAATCAAGGCAATCCGTGGTAGCCCAGGCCCGCTCATTGGCCTCCAGGGTGATCAGGTGTAAATTTTTGGGAGCTTTCTTTTCTAATCTGCCGAGGAAATTTCTAACTCGTTTTTTATTGCGGATAACCAGCTGTCTGAATGATCTGAGGTTAACAGTGGGGTTGGGCATTGAAATGAAAAATTCGTAAAATGGATACTATGGGATTAGAAAAGACGTAAATATATTACTCCTCAAAATGAATACCTATTTTTTTCATCAGGATGGTTGCATTCAGGCTTTCACATATCCCTTTTCTGAGCTGATAATCAAAAAACAATTCTCCTCCCTGAATCTGACCGTCAAAATGATAGTTGCTGATAGCAGATGGATTATAATCCGACTCTATTCTGGCCAGGTCTGTGTCGTGGGTGGCGATTACAGCAACCGCTTTTTGCTGAATAAGCTGACGAATAAGCGCTTTCGTACCCGCGTGACGATCCGTAGAGTTGGTGCCCCGTAACACTTCATCCAGAAGGATAAACACCGGCTCTTTCCGGTTCACGCTTTCAATGATGAGTTGCAGTTTTTTCAGTTCCGCATAAAAAGTAGAGCTGTTCTCGGCCAGATTATCTGCCACCCGCATACTGCTTAATAAATACATATTGCTGGCTTCGAAGGCAGACGCACAAACCGGAGCACCCATAAAGGCCAATACCAGGTTGGTGCCGAGCGACCGGAGGAAAGTACTTTTGCCAGCCATGTTAGAGCCGGTAATGATGGCGATTTTCCCTTGTCCCTCCAGAGTAAAGGAATTGGTCACGCTTTTATCTGCGGGTATAAGCGGATGTCCCAGATGCTGTGTATTCAGATTAACATACCGATCATTAATTTTTGGGAAGCACCAATCCGGTTCATTCCGAACAAGGGAAGCCAGACTGATGATGACTTCCATTTCTGCAATAGCCTGGAACCAGGGGGCCAGCAGCTGTTTATTTTTTTTCTTCCATGC
>JAYVXJ010000487.1:0-1662 GCA_043785285.1 Chitinophagaceae bacterium | reverse complement strand
TGGGATTGGGATCTTTTCCAAAAAAGATTGCCATATTCCCATATAGGGAGAAATCTTCCCGACCGCCTATTTTCAAAGAGTTAATAATCAAGCTTTTAATAACTGGCAAATAAATAGATAGATAAAGGTAAATCGAACCCTCATGAAATCTAGAATCAAAGAACTGCTGGACATGTTGAAAGAGCTATTACCGGAAACGAATCAGGACCGTCAGGCCTATAATAATATGCGTCTGATACCCGTACCGGCAAAATCCAACCAGGGACAGAATATGCCAAACCCTTATAATACCAATAGATAATGTTTTATTTCGAAGAAGAGCTTTCGCCTAAACCTGCCACTCTTATGGAAATCTCAACCTATCCCGAAAAATTCTCCGACGACATTACCGTCGAGATCAGTGCCGAAACGGAGGATCATTGTATTATCGTATTGGCTAATCAATCCGGTCGCATCCGTAGAATGATGGGTGTGAATCTAAACCAGGGAAAGAATAATATTCATGTAGAGAATGTGGATACGCTTGAATCAGGGTTATACCAGCTCAGTGTTAAAAATACCGATTCTACTCTTTTATATACTTCGATACTTACCAAGTCCTGATACGCTTTACCTAAACTTACCAAGTTTTTATTAGCTGCACTTTTTTAAGGATTACGAGGGAGCCTTTCCAGGCTCCTTCTTTTTTTTGGCAGGGTGATAGCACCCTGAGAAATAGATTCGCTCTGATTATTTTTAAAAGCAATTAGCACGACGAAGAAATCAATGAACTTGGCGCTAAGGCAACTGTTTATGAAAAATAATTCTTCGAAAAATGCTGTTTGCTGATTGAAAAAAAGACTGCAAAATGGTCATTCAAACCCCATGCATTAGCGTGGTTGATTTTATCCTGCAAGGATTAACTTTGACCCATGACAACGCTTTCTGTAAATATCAATAAGTTTGCAACCCTCCGCAACAGCCGCGGAGGGAATAACCCCGATGTGGTGAAAGCAGCCATCGATGCCCAGCGATTCGGAGCTGATGGCGTAACCGTTCACCCGCGGCCTGACGAAAGACATATCCGTTACCAGGATGTTTATGATATCAAAAAGATTATCACAACCGAATTCAATATTGAAGGGAACTGCCGGGAACAAAAATTCATTGACCTGGTATTAAGCGTAATACCCGATCAGGTAACCCTTGTACCGGATGCGCTTGGCCAGATCACTTCCAATCATGGATGGGACACCATTCAAAATGCAGGTTATCTGAAAGAGATTATTTCTGTTTTTAAAAAAGCCGGGATACGGGTTTCTGTTTTTGTAGATCCTGTGGAGAAGATGGTAGAAGGCGCTGCCCAAACCGGAACAGATCGCGTGGAATTATATACCGAGGGATATGCTCATGGTTTTCATCAAAACAAAGAAAAGGCAATTGCACCTTATATCGCTGCGGCAAAAAAAGCAAAAGCATTGGGAATGGGTATCAATGCGGGACACGATCTGGATCTGGACAATCTCCGTTATTTTTCACAAGCCATCCCGGAAGTAGATGAAGTTTCCATCGGGCACGCGCTGATAAGCGATGCCCTTTACCTCGGCTATGAGAATGCGGTACAATTGTATAAAAGACAGTTGCAGCCAATAGCTTAATTACAAAATGGCAACTCGCATAGCT
>JAYVXJ010000486.1:0-1665 GCA_043785285.1 Chitinophagaceae bacterium | reverse complement strand
GACAATGCTTACCTGCCAACGGACGTGCGGATTTTGAAAATTAAATCCTCAAGCGATCCGCAATTAGCGGCATTGTGTTATCAGTTTGGCCGGTATCTTCTTATTTCTTCCTCCAGGCCCGGAACCCAACCTGCCAATTTGCAGGGCATCTGGAACAATGATACGAATCCGCCATGGGATTCAAAATACACCACGAATATTAATACGGAAATGAATTACTGGGCTGTTGAATCAGCTAATCTTTCAGAATGCGCCGAACCTCTTTTGAAAATGGTAAAAGAAATTACCGATCAGGGCTCAGCCGTAGCACGCGAACATTATGGTGCACATGGGTGGGTGCTACATCAGAATACTGATATATGGCGGGTTGCCGCACCGATGGACGGCCCCACATGGGGGACATTTACCGTTGGGGGCGCATGGCTGACCAATGAGCTGTGGGAACATTATCTATTTACTAAAGACAAAGATTTCGTTAAGCAGTTTTATCCGATCCTCAAAGGTTCAGTAGAATTCTTTATGGATTTTCTGGTTGAGCGCCCTGATGGAAAATGGCTTGTAACCAATCCCTCCACATCTCCGGAAAATTTTCCTGCCAGCCGCAACAACAAGCCATATTTTGATGAAGTAACAGGCAGCATGATACCGGGCACTACCATTTGTGCAGGTTCATCCATTGACATGGAGATATTGACGGATCTTTTTGGAAACTTTCAACAGGCTTCAGACCTACTTGGGGTTGACAAAGATTTTGCGATGAAAGTGGCAGCTGCGGGAAAACGATTGGTGCCGCCTCAAATCGGCAAAGATGGCTCCCTGCAGGAATGGACTGATGATTGGGCGCAGATGGAAAAGAATCACCGGCATTTCTCCCATTTGTACGGATTATATCCGGGGAATGTATTGTCAGTTAAAAGGACTCCGCAATTTATGGATGCCTGTAAAGCTGTTCTGAATCAGCGGGGAGATGAAGGTGCAGGTTTTTCGAGGGCCTGGAAAATGTCTCTTTGGGCCAGATTATATGATGGGAACAGATCGTATAAATTATTCAAGGGATATTTAAAAGATCAATGTTTTCCACAATTATTTGCCAAGTGTTTCACACCAATGCAGGTAGACGGATCTTTGGGTGTAACCGCCGGTATAAACGAAATGCTGGTACAATCACATGAAGGAGTTATCGATTTCCTGCCGGCCCTGCCCGATGAATGGAGTGAAGGAAAGTTTGACGGTGTTTGTGTACGCGGGGCGTTTGAATTGAATTTTGAATGGAAGAATGGTAAAATTACACAGGCTTCTTTATTGTCTAAACAAGGGGAACTATGCCGGATGAATCCGAAAGTTGCTGTTCAGATAAAATCGAACGGGAAAAGGATAGTTGTAAAAAAGCAGAAGGATGGCAGTATAGAATTTTTGACACAAAAAGGGAATCGATATAATATAGAAGTGATCCCACCGGCCATCGGCCGGACCAGCACCCCGAAATTAGAGCAATTGTCAGGCGGTTTGAAAGGTTATATTTCCATGAAGATGCAGTCTCCTCCGGATGGTTTTGGTTACGGGGTCAGTTTTTATGCGAGTGCATGGCCCTTATTGAAAAAACCGCTATCTGACTTCCAGATAGGTCTTCCCTCCACCTGGATTGTGCCCGATAACCGTGGCTTT
>JAYVXJ010000485.1:0-1665 GCA_043785285.1 Chitinophagaceae bacterium | reverse complement strand
CAGGTAATATTTTTATCTGCCTGAGATACAAACTGACTTCCATCCACACAGAAAAGATTTTTGCATTCATGCGCCTGGCTCCATTTATTCAATGCAGCTGTTTTTGGGTCATTCCCCATTCTCACGGTACCTGCTTCATGAATAACATTTCCCGGGTTATCCAGCCCCCATTGATTAGTTGCATTATCTTCATTTTCTAATCCCCAGGTTATTACGGCGCCCATATTATGAAGAATTTCCTTAAAGGTTTCTTTCATGTGCTTTGCCTGGTTAATTTCATACTCAGAATGTCTTACATGAAAACGCAGGACAGGAATACCATATTTATCCACCATTCCCGGATCGATCTCGCAATAATTTTCTATCCTTGCAACACTTTCGCCGCGACCGGCCATACCAACTTCCGCTCCATACAAATAACGGTTATCTTCTTTTAAAGATCTGCCATAACCACCTGCTTCTTTTTGTTTGCCTCTTATAAGGAATTTCCCATTCGCTTCTTCTATACCCCAGTTAAATCCGTATAAAGGCATGCCCATTCCGCCACCATATTCAATATGGTACCCCCTTGGAAAATCCAATTTCTTATTATCCAGCCACCAGGGTGTGTATACATGCATGCCGCCTACCCCATCTTCATTATAGCGCTTCCTGTCAAACAGGGCTGGAACAACGCCCCCCATTCCGGCACCAGTTGAACCATGCAAATATTTACCTACCACATTGCTGGAATTGGCTAATCCGTTGGGATTGCGGGCAGATTTGGAATTGAGTAACAAACGGGCGGTTTCGCAGGTACTGGCTGCAAGGATCACGGTTCTTCCATAAACCTGGTATTCCTGCAGATCCGTTTTATCAACATAAGAAACGCCGGTAGCCAGGCCATCCATACCGGTCAGTACCTCACGCGCCATGGCGTTAGTGATCAGATCCACGTTACCTGTTGCGAGTGCAGGTTTTACCAGCACTGAAGAAGAAGAAAAATCAGCATATATCTTACAACTACGCCCACACTGGGCACAAAAGAAACAGGAACCCCGGTCTTTATTGATCTGTTTGGTAAGTATAGATAAGCGGGAGGGAATGACAGGAATCCCAATTCCTGTTGCCGCTTTCTTTATAAAAAGTTCATGCAGCCTGGGCTTCGGTGGTGGCAGAAAGATTCCGTCCGGGTCATTGGGTAATCCTTCATTGGTACCAAAAACACCGATCAGCTCATCTATCTTATCGTAGTAAGGTTTAATATCTTCATATCCAATGGGCCAATCATCGCCCAGACCGTCTATGCTCCTTCGTTTGAAATCTTTCGGTCCAAAGCGCAAGGATATCCTTCCCCAGTGATTGGTTCGTCCGCCCACCATTCTTGCGCGCCACCAATCCCATTTTGTGCCTTCTGCTTTTGTGTAAGGTTCTCCGTCGATCTCCCATCCCCAATAAGAACCGTCAAAATCACCAAAGGGACGAAACTTTGTGCTGGCACCGCGTCGCGGAGAATCCCATGGATTTTTTAACTGCGAAGAGTTAATGGCAGGATCGAACATTGGTCCCGCTTCCAGTAAACATACTTTTAGACCTGCTTTTGACAAAACATAAGCAGCCATACCACCGCCCGCTCCCGATCCTATAATGACTGCATCATATTTTTTTACCTGCTTCTTAATCTGG
>JAYVXJ010000484.1:0-5707 GCA_043785285.1 Chitinophagaceae bacterium | reverse complement strand
TTATTTTTTTCTTTGTCCCAGTTGCGGATCGTGTCAAAGTAATACGGTCCGTAGGTTTGCAATAATTGCAGAAAGAGAATCACTTTAGGAAGGCAAAGCGGATGGGTTTCATCGGGATAAGTAGAACTTGTATCAAAATTGCGCTCTTCATTTTTCCTGATGAGCAACGGATAATCCTCCCCGTTAATGTTAACTTTTGCTTTTACGGTTTCATCTCCGGCGTGTTCGATCGTGGCTTTGTTTGATTGCAGGTATGTACCTGCTTCTTCATAAACTTCCGGGGAACAGAGCAGCCGTATGGTTTTGAGATCAATCGCTTTCATTTTTACAACGGTATGCGATTGATCGTAATGGACTTCTTCCGCTTTCAGCATGTTGCGGTCCAGCAATTCCTGCAATTGAATGAGGGCTGCAGCTTCATGCCGGCAGATATCTCCGAGGTTATACGGGCAGCTGCATCTTACGGAGAGGGATTTTGCATCCCGGAACTTTTGAACAAAAACTTTATAATAAGTGGCGTAGCTGTCGTCTTTAATACGGAAAGTTACCGTTTCGAATAATTCATCATATTCAATGAGTTCTACATACCCTATGGCGTGGATTTTTTTCCCCCGCCGGATCACTTCATCGGTTCCATTGGTATATACGTATTTAATCAGGTGCGGTAATGCCATTCAACTTATCTGTTTACCATTAACCTTTACCAAAGGAGGCATTCCGTTCGGAAAAGGCTAATCTGCAAAAGTAAAGAAAAAAACCCCATGCGGGAAAAGTTTTCAGTGAATTTATACTTCGCCGGAAGGCTGATTCTGAAAGCTTAACCTGGAGCCGTCGGTTCTTTTGCGAACTGATTTTTTTATTGTAAGAATAAGTGCTGCCAGTGCAAGAAATCCCATCCCGATATACAAATATTTTTTCGGAAGGGAAGAATGCCGGTAGATGATCGCATTGGGGTCAGGAAACTCACGGGCGCCAATATCCGCTGCTTTGCCAACAGGCCGCGCAACACCCTCTATATCCGTTTTAATGAATGAAACAGGAAGCGCCTGGTCAATGGCGGAGCCGGAAGGGTTTAAACGGCATTCCACCGTATCCAGTAATATCCCGGCTTCAATAGGATCGGGTACATAGATATTATTACTGGTATCTACCAGCGGTTCATCTGTATTTAATTTCACCAGGCGATTCGAATTGTCGTTGGTATTGTTAAAACACAGATTATTTCTCACCTCCAGGGTATAGCCATTTTCAGAAAAAAATCTGCCAACCACTACCAGCACGGTAACGTAATTGCTGTTGTTCCTTTTGTTTCCTGTTGTATTATTCAACACGTGCATGCTTCCACCGCGGCAAAAAGGAATCTTGTTGCCTGTTGTTGTATCGCCCGCTTCTATTCGGGAATCTACCGTGCCATACGCATCGGTGCTGAGGTCGATGCAATTATATACATAGCTGTCTGCCCGTCCATTTAAACCCACATTCCACACGCGCCATAAATAACCCCATCCACTGTGCCGGTAAATATTACGTAAGGTTCCGTTGCCCTTGGTTTGGAAAATGCCTACATCATTTATTCCGTTGGGGCAGGGACCGGTTATTTTCCAGTCACTCGCGAGCATCCGGTATATTGAACTCCCAATAACCTGGTTTACATTACTGCTGGTGGAATCAACGATTACCTTCAGAAAGGCAATACTATCCACCACATTTTCAAAGCTGCCGGTGCCGGCCCAGCTGCCTACAAACAAGGGTCCCGAGTGAACCAGGTACTGATTGGAGAGGGTGGTTTTATATAAGGCCAGCGTTGCCGTATCTCCGGTATAGCGGGTAAAAAAACGACTGGCATCTAAAATATTTCCGTCCACGTTTCTGTATTCGCAAAAAGAAATGGTTAACGCGTTGCAAGATGCTTCCAGTGTGAATGCATTCCCCTGCATATTTAGAAAACGTATTCCATATTTCAGTCCATTTACACCTGCTCCGCTAATGAGGACCTGCGAAAGATTTCCGAGAGCAATGGATTGATTAAAATCCAGGATTCCTCCGTAATTTATAATAGTGATATGGTGCAGGTTGGAAAAAGATCCGCCTTTATCGTAGTAACCAGCATGAATGGCCAGGGTATCTCCGGGCCGAAGTCCCTTCATGTCGTTTTTTATAACAGCACCCGTGCCGGTTCCGATAAAAAGAGTATGCGGGAATACCTCCTGAAAAATAAATAAAAAGAATAAGCTGAAAAAGAGTTTCATGCCCTCGGATATATTGTAAAGTAACTGTAATTTCAATCAGATATCCAAATGAATAACCTGGAAATAATTAAATGTATTCATTTAACGCAGATTTATACTTTTTGGAATAGCATTTGCCGGCATACCTTTGTACCCGGAATTTCTTCGTAAAACGACCTTCATGACGCGAAGCTTTTTTCTCTTTCTCCTGTTTCTGAATGCCTCGCTCCCTTACGCCCATTCACAAAAACTCCGTAAGGCAGACCGGCAGATGATGGCGGAAATTCAAGCCGACATCCAGTATTTGTCGAACGATAAAATGGAAGGAAGAAGAGCCGGAACGCCCGGAGAAAAGCTGGCTGCTGACTATATTATTTCTTCGTTTGAAAAAACCGGGTTAAAACCTTTGGGCGATAAAGGGGACTGGCTACAGACTTTTGAAATATACGAGGGTAAAGATATCAGCCGTAGTCAATTTTCCATCAACAATACCGGGCTTGTTTTAAATAAGGAATATTTTCCATTGGCTATCAGTGCCAACCAGAAAGTAACGGGCTCACCGGCAGTTGCCCTGCAGGAAAGCGGGTCGCCCTGGTTCTATGATCTGAAAGAAATTATGGAAGCAGCGCAAAACAATCCGCATTTCGATATCGAAAAAGCGCTGCGGGAAAAAACTAAAACCCTTGCGGAGCGGGGAGCCACCGCAGTTATTTTTTATAATAGTTCAAAAACAGAAGACGGGGTAGCATTCAATCCGGCCGAAGGAATTCTTCCGGAAAAAATTCCTGTACTATATGTTACGCGGGCAGGAAGAAAAAAATACCTGAAGGATATTTCGCAGTCGCTGGACGTGGTCATAGACGTAAACATGGAGGAAAAAAGAAGATGGGGTCATAATATTATCGGGTACCTGGATAAAGGGGCTCCTTATACGGTGGTTATCGGTGCGCACTACGATCATTTGGGATTTGGAGAAGATGGAAACTCCCTATATCGCGGAACGGAAAAAAAGATCCACCATGGGGCCGACGATAACGCCAGCGGAACAGCTGCGCTTATGGAACTTGCCCGGATGATTCGTAAATCAAAATCAGTAAAGAGTAATTATCTTTTTATTGCTTTTTCCGGGGAAGAATCCGGTTTACTGGGGTCGAAATATTTTACGCAACATCCACCGGTGGGTTTATCTAAAATCAGTTATATGCTGAATATGGATATGATCGGGCGACTGAACGACAGCTCGCATGTGCTGATTATCGGTGGTTATGGTACTTCTCCGCAGTGGTCTCCGCTGATCAGTGGTAGTGTTAATAAGAAAATTTTTTCCATTCAGGTAGATTCCAGCGGTACCGGACCCAGCGACCACACTTCTTTCTATCTTAAAAATATTCCTGTTTTATTTTTCTTTACCGGCATACATCCGGATTATCATAAACCAACAGATGAAGCCGCGAAGATTAATTATACCGGCGAGGTTCAGGTGATCAAATTGATTTACAGCATAACAGAAAAAATGGATGGGACGAATAAACCGGCATTCACCAAAACAAGAGATACCCAGTACGGGGAAGCTCCGGCTTTCAATGTTACCCTGGGCATCATGCCGGATTATAGTTTCACCGGGAATGGCGTACGCATTGATGCCATCAGCGAAGGCAGGCCCGCGGAAAAAGCCGGATTGCAAATGGGAGATGTAATTGTGCGTCTGGGGAAATATCCGGTAAGCTCGCTGCAAACATACATGGAGGCTTTATCAAAGTTTAACCGGGAAGATAAAACGACGGTTGAAGTTAACCGGGGCACAGAGGTAAAAACGGTGGATGTTCAATTTAACTAACGGAGAGATATGAGACTCAAGCTGGACAATGGGGATTTGGAAGATGACTTCTTTGAAGGCTCCCGGTTATTGGGCATTGTGGCACCATTGAAAGGCTACCGTTTTTGCTGGCAGCTTAATCGTCAGATGAGATTGGATTTCCGGATTACCAACAAAATAGAAATACAACTTGCAAAAAAAAACCGGGATTATTTTTTTACGGTATATGAATGCGCGCAACCGCATAATACGCTTGTGCACTATCTCTACAATAACCAATTTGACGGGGAATATCTTTTGCCGGAATTCAGGCACCTTGATTTTTTCTGGTTGCTGAAAGGAGATGCGGTATCGGATGAACTGATGAATGAACTCACGGGTTCCATACGCTCCATTTCCGGCGTACAGTTAGTAACCGAATTAACCCAAACGAAAATAAAGCACCGGGAAAACCTGATCTTCTGATCAGCTGTTCATGCTGGCCAGAAACTCTTCGTTACTCTTGGTTCCACGCAGCCGTTTCAGCAATTCATTCATCGCTTCTTCTGTATTCATGTCGTTGAGATATACCCGCAGCAGGTTCATGCGCTGAAGAACTTCTCTTTCCAGCAGCAGGTCATCGCGACGGGTGGAAGAAGCTACCAGGTCAATGGCAGGGAATATACGGCGGTTAGCCAGACGCCTGTCCAGTTGAAGTTCCATATTACCGGTACCCTTGAATTCTTCAAAGATCACTTCATCCATTTTAGAACCGGTATCTATGAGGGCAGTTGCCAGGATAGTCAGGGATCCGCCATTTTCGATCTTTCTGGCAGCACCAAAAAACTGTTTTGGTTTTTGCATAGCATTGGCTTCCACACCACCACTCAATACTTTTCCGGAAGCCGGAGCTACGGTGTTATGCGCACGTGCCAGCCGCGTAATGGAATCCAGCAGGATAACTACATCATGTCCGCATTCCACCAGTCGTTTTGCTTTTTGCAGCGCAACGGTAGAAACTTTCACGTGCTTTTCGGCAGGTTCATCAAATGTTGATGCAATGACTTCAGCCCGCACACTGCGTTCCATATCGGTAACTTCTTCCGGGCGTTCATCCACGAGCACAATCATCAGATAACATTCCGGATGGTTGACGGCAATGGCATTGGCGACGGCTTTCAGCAGCATGGTTTTACCCGTCTTGGGCTGGGATACGATTAATCCGCGCTGGCCCTTGCCGATCGGAGTAAATAAATCAATGATACGGGTGGAAAATTCACTCGGACTTACAAAAAGATTCAGTTTTTCAAATGGGAATAAAGGGGTGAGGTAGTCGAATGGAACACGGTCACGCACTTCTTCCGGAGATTTATTGTTGATGGTCTCCACCTTGAGCAGCGCAAAATATTTTTCTCCTTCTTTCGGAGGTCGCACGGATCCATAAACGGTGTCACCGGTTTTTAAACCGAATAATTTTATTTGAGAGGGAGAAACATATACGTCATCGGGAGAAGAAAGATAGTTGTAATCGCTGCTGCGGAGAAAGCCATATCCGTCGGGCATCATTTCCAGAACACCTTCTGCCTGGATCACGCCATCAAATTCGATATTGAAGGTATCATTCCTCCGTTGCGGATAAACTTTATTCTGCAGCTGATCTCCGCCTGACTGTCGGTTAGTTTCC
>JAYVXJ010000483.1:0-5707 GCA_043785285.1 Chitinophagaceae bacterium | reverse complement strand
GTCTGGATGTAACGGTAAACGAAGTGAACGAATTATACCGAATGGGATTGAAGAGCGTACTGATTTTCATCAAGTGCAAAGACGAATGTAAAGACAATACAGGAAAAGAAGCCTGGAATAAAGACGGACTCATGCAGTGCAGTATCCGTGCCATTAAGGAAGCCGTTCCCGAAATGCTGATCATGACCGATGTGGCGCTCGACCCTTATTCATCTTACGGACATGATGGTATTGTAAAAGACGGAGAGATCGTGAATGATGAAACTGTAGAAGCATTAGTAAACATGAGCCTGAGCCATGCGGAAGCCGGAGCGGACTTCGTTGCACCGAGTGATATGATGGACGGACGTATTGGTGCGATACGCAATGCCTTTGAAAAAAACGGATTTACTAAAACAGGAATCATGGCCTACAGTGCAAAATACGCCTCCTGCTTCTATGGTCCTTTCCGTGACGCACTGGATTCTTCACCCGGCTTCGGAGATAAAAAAACCTACCAGATGGACTACGCAAACCGCACAGAAGCGGTCAAAGAAGCTTTGCAGGACGTGGAAGAAGGAGCCGATATCGTGATGGTGAAACCCGCACTAGCCTACCTGGACATCATCCGTGAAGTAAAAAACGCAGTGCGCGTGCCCGTTAGTGCCTACAATATCAGCGGGGAATACGCCATGATCAAAGCAGCCGCCAAAATGGGCTTCATAGATGAAAATAAAGCGATCCTGGAAACCCTCACCGCCATAAAAAGGGCTGGAGCCGATTTAATCGCTACTTACTTCGCAAGAGATGCGGTGAAATTGCTGGAGCATACTCATAACTAACGTTCAAAACGATTCAATCATTGTTCCGGAATCAATATTATGGATACTCCCCTAAGTACTAAACTTTTCGCCAGAGCGCAGCAAACTATTCCAGGAGGTGTGAATTCTCCGGTACGGGCTTTCAGAAGTGTAGGCGGCACGCCGCTATTTATCAGCAAAGCGAAAGGCGCTTACCTCTATGATGCCGATGGAAATAAATACATTGATTATATCGCGTCCTGGGGACCGATGATCCTTGGACATGCTTATGAATCCGTAGTAAAAGCTATCCGGGAAAGAGTGGCTTATTCCACTTCATATGGAGCACCAACGGAACTCGAAGTGGAAATGGCAGAACTGATTATCAGCATGGTTCCCAATGTGGATCTGATCCGCATGGTGAACAGTGGAACGGAAGCGTGCATGAGTGCTATCCGTTTGGCGCGGGGATTTACCGGAAAAAATAAGTTCATCAAATTTGAAGGTCATTATCACGGGCATGCAGATTCTTTTCTCGTGAAAGCGGGAAGCGGCCTGGCTACTTTCGATATTCAAATAGTACCCGGAGTAACCGCAGGCGTGGCGCTGGATACACTGACCTGCGCATTCAATGATCCCGAAGCGGTGCGGCAATTGGTAAAGCAACACCGCGGAGAAATCGCGGCCATCATCGTTGAACCGATTGCCGGCAATATGGGTTGTATTCTTCCCGAAAAAGGATTTCTGGAAGAACTAAGATCCATTTGTGACGCAGAAAATATGCTGCTGATTTTTGATGAAGTGATGACGGGCTTCCGGCTGGCACCCGGTGGTGCACAGGAAAAGCTGGGTATCCGGGCGGACCTGGTCACTTATGGAAAAGTGATCGGGGGCGGAATGCCCGTAGGTGCATTCGGAGGTCGCAGGGAAATCATGGAACATATCGCTCCGTTGGGTAAGGTTTATCAGGCCGGCACGCTGAGCGGAAACCCCATAGCGATGATCGCAGGTCTGACCACTTTAAAAATATTAAAAGAAAGTCCGCAGATCTATACCGAACTGGAACAGAAGACGATTTATTTAAAAGAAGGATTGCAAAAAGCTTTGGAAGAAAAAGGATTTCCCTTTGTGATCAATCAGTTTGGTTCCATGATCAGTGTTCATTTCAGTGACCAGCCGATAAAAGATTTTCAGTCAGCCGCTGCATGTGATATGGAACTATTCAAAAAATTCTTTCATTCCCTCCTGGATCAGGGAATCTATCTTCCGCCATCAGCATTCGAGAGCTGGTTTCTGAATAATGCCCTCAGCGTTCGTGATCTTGATGAAACGATTGAAGCAGCGAGTTCGGTGGACGGTTGATAGTTGACGGAAATCAGGTGCAAATTCACACTTACAAGTCCGTCAACCGTCAACTAATGAACTAAAAGCTCACAAGGCCTAAGCCCCGTATGCTTCTTGTGGTTCGTGCCCGGACTACTCCACAAATATCTTTTTAGCCGCTTCCGCACTTAGGTAAACTTCTTTCTTTCCTTTTAATTCAACCAACACCGATTGATCAAAATCCTGGATTTCTTTTATAGTGATCATATCGTTGAGACCAATGGTTTGCTTATCAAGATATTTTAAAAAGCCAGGCGAATTATCTGCCACATTCACTACTTTAATTTTTCTTCCGGATTCAACTTCTGATAATAATCGGCCCTTTACAACCGGCAGCTTTCCGTTCTTATCGGGGATCGGATCCCCGTGCGGATCAAACTTTGGGTAACCGAGCAACTTATCCAATTCATTCAGTAATTTATCGGATTGTATATGCTCCAGTTGTTCTGCTACATCGTGCACCTCATCCCAGGCAAAATTCATACGATCTACCAAAAACGTTTCCCACAAACGATGTTTGCGCACTACTTTCGTAGCAAAGCGGAAACCTTCTTTTGTAAGCTTTGCTCCATCGGAACGATTATACTCAATCATCCTTTTCTCATCCAGCTTGCGCAGCATATCGGTAACTGACGCGGGATTGATATCCAGTTTTTCAGCAATTAACTGATTATTTACCCGGTCTTTTCCGGAATGTGCCAACGAATAAATGGCTTTGAGATAATTCTCTTCGGTAAAAGATGTGACCATAACAGGCAAATATAGAACCATTTACCCAATGAATACTAAGCCATTATAAATAAATATATTTAGTTAATTCTAAATATATAATTTAGGGCTACCTAAATAATAAGGTTTTTTATATAGCTTTGCCGCATGAACCCTTCAATCTCCATATATACTATAAAAGCGGTAGCCCTTTTTCTATTGCTGATTATGGGCTCGATACGAGTTATAGCACAAAGCGGAATGCTCAGAGGGAAAATTACCAGCGACGGGCAACCGCTTGCCGCCGCTTCTGTTATGCTTTCCAAAACAAGATGGGGGGCAACAACCGATATCAACGGCAACTATGAAATCAAACACATCCTCGCTGGAATATATGAAGTGTCCGTTTCTGTAATTGGTTATCAAACTGAATTCAGTCATATAACCATGATCAACAATAACACTGAACTGTTGAACCTGACGCTGAAAAAAAGCGCATCTGGTTTGAATGAGGTGATCATAACAGGTGTATCCAGGGCCACGGTGATCCGCAAAAGCCCGGTCCCGATTGCTATCGCCAGCAGGAAGGATATGAATATGAATCTGAACAACAATATTATAGATGCTGTATTGAAAATCGTTCCGGGTGTAAGTGCCGTCACTTCGGGACCAAATATCTCCAAACCATTTATTCGCGGCCTCGGTTACAACCGGGTATTGACAATGTATGATGGCATGCGGCAGGAAGGTCAGCAATGGGGAGATGAACATGGCATTGAAATAGACCAGTACGGAATTGAAAGGGCGGAAGTGGTAAAAGGTCCTGCCAGCCTCACTTACGGATCGGACGCATTGGCCGGCGTTATTAATATGATACCTTATATTCCCAACGGTCCTGAAGGAAAAATTACGGGCGACGCTTTAATCGATTATCACAGTAATAATGGAATGATGGGTTCATCAGCAGGACTCTCGTATAAAAAAAATAAATGGAAATATGCATTCAGAGTGACAGGGAAAGCAGCACATGATTACGGGGACAAAATTGATGGATATGTTTATGGAACAGCGTTTCGTGAATATAATCTAACGGGACTAATTGCCTTAGATAAACCCTGGGGATACAGCAGGCTCGCAGTAACCCTTTATGATAATCAACAGGAAATTCCAGACGGAAGCAGGGACTCACTGACAAGGAAATTCACCAAACAGGTTTTTGAAACAGAACATGATGATATTAAGAACCGGCCCGTTGTTCCGGACTATGAAGCGACATCCTATTCAACCAGCGCTTTGCACCAACGTATACAACATTACAGGATTTACACGCACAACAAAATCCGTTTAGGAAAAGGTGAAATCAATGCCATGATGGGGTTCCAGCACAGCATACGCAGGGAATATAACCATCCGACCGTTCCATCCCAGGCAGGTTTATATGTGGCATTGAATACATATAATTATGATTTGAAATATAATTTACGGGAATGGAGAGGCGTGGAAGCGACGATAGGCATCAACGGAATGCATCAAATGAACACGAGCAAAAACGGCACTGATTTCCCGATACCTGATTATTATCTGCTTGATATAGGTTCTTATGTATTTCTGAAGAAATCTATAGGCAAGGCAGATATATCAGGTGGCATCCGATATGATTCAAGATCCATTCACTGGAATAATTTTTATACAAGAACCAACCCGGCAACAGGTTTCAATAGACGAGTACTTTCCGCCGATACTGCCAATGCCGATTTACAATTTCCAGCTTTTAAACGTCAATATAATGGCATATCCGGGAGCATCGGAATGACCTATTTTATTTCTGAAAAACTTTTATTCAAAGCCAATATAGCAAGAGGGTATCGTTCACCCAACATCACCGAAATCGGCTCCAACGGACTTGATCCCGGCGCTCACATCGTGTATTTGGGCAACAGGAATTTTAAACCTGAATTCAGTTTACAAGAAGACATTGGATTTTTAGCTTACCTGAAAGATCTTGATATAATTGTTGAGCTATTTAACAATCATATTGAAAATTATATTTATCAGGCAAAACTCTACGATTTAAGCGGACAGGCGGTTGTAGTTGTACCGGGCAATAGCACCTATCAATATAAACAATCAAAAGCCCAATTATACGGAACGGAAATAAGCCTGAATGTTCATCCACAAAACCTGCCATGGCTCAATTTCAACAACAGTTTATCTTTTATTGTGGGATTAAATAAAAATGATAGCTTGATTAATAAAGATGGCCATGCTGCTAAATACCTGCCATTCATTCCACCATTGCATACGCGTTCCGAATTGCGTGCCACTTTCAATAATTCAAAAGGAATATTTTCAAAATTATATGCACGGGTTGAAATGGAATATTATGCAGATCAAAATCATTTTTATGGAGTGAATAATACAGAAACCTCAACACCTGGCTATACACTTTTCAATATGGGTTGCGGAGCTACAATAAGAAATAAATCACAACAGGATGTTTGCCAAATATTCTTCCAGGTTGATAATATATTGAACACTGCGTATCAATCCAACCTGAACAGGTTGAAGTATTTTGAATATTATAATGCTTCTCCGAATGGACATGCTGGCATTTATAATATGGGAAGAAATGTGAGCATGAAAATAATTGTGCCGTTTTGATGAAGAGAACACCCAGGATAATTATCACTTCTATACAACTCAAAATTTACCATTGAAAACTAATCAGTTACAAATTTTGAAAGTTGTTATGAGCGAACCCTTAGCCCACCGCTGAGACCGAGGCTGTCATCCGTCAACTCTTTAGTGTAACAGAAGTTCACAGGGTTTCAAACCCG
>JAYVXJ010000482.1:0-5719 GCA_043785285.1 Chitinophagaceae bacterium | reverse complement strand
GGATATCCTGTACTTCAATCACTCTTTTTGAATATCCCCGGGTAGCGGTATGTATCATAGCCTGACCCAATTCCGGGAGGCTGTTGATATATTTTGGGAGAAGGGCCCGGATGATGGGAAGAAGCCATCCTACCCATCTATAGTAAGACAGCGTGTTTTTTAATCCTTTTGTTGGCTTTATTATTCCGGGACGAAAGAGATAAACCTGTTTGAAAGGGAGTTTTTGTAAATCATTCTCCGTTTTCCCTTTCACCCGGGCCCAATGGATTCTGCCTTTTTCCGTAGAATCCGTTCCCGCGCCGGATATATAACAGAATACCATGCCCGGATTATGCCTGCTTAAAACGGAGGCAAATCCCAGCGTAAGTGTATACGTGAGCTTTTCGAACATTTCTTTTTTCACGCCTATTGAAGATACGCCGAGGCAAAAGAAGCAGGCATTGTATCCACTGAGTTGTGATTCAATAGCTGAAAGATCAAAAAAATCAGTATGTAGTATTTCCCTGAGCTTGGGATGTAGCACCCCACAGGGTTTTCTGGATACCACGAACACCGCTTCTACCTCCGGGGAAAGAAGGCATTCATGCAGAACACCTTCTCCCACCATGCCGGTAGCGCCAGTCAATATTACCCGGATGGGGGGGTGGTTGACATAAGCATCCATTAAATTATCGTTGCGAAAACTTTCTTCCATACCGCCTGCCGCCGCCAGCTGAGCGTCCACCGGAGGAAGCTGATGCAACGGCAGTAGATAAGGGTTCCATGAGGGCAACATGAAAAGGATGATCACTTATCACGGGAACCGTTTGACCAATCAGTTTCTGGATATCCTTAAGATAAATTTTTTCTTCATAATCACAGAATGAAATGGCTTTCCCGAAAACTCCTGCCCTGCCGGTTCTTCCGATCCGGTGTACATAGGTTTCCGGAATATTGGGCAGATCGAAATTGACGACCAGACCCAGTTCATCAATATCAATACCTCTGGCAGCAATATCTGTGGCCACGAGGATCTGTAATTTCCCGTCTTTAAATCCCTGTAAAGACCGTTCCCGGGCCTGTTGCGTTTTGTCGCCATGTAGTGCCGTGGCATTGAAGCCCGAACGGTTTAAATCCCTCGCTACACGGTCTGCACCATGTTTGGTGCGGGTAAACACCAGCACACTTTTGCGGCCTCCTTCTTTCAACAGATGATGCAACAGGGAGCGTTTTTCCGATTTCTGTACATAGTATAGTGACTGATCTACCAGTTCTGTAGTTGTTGCCCCGGGCGTAACAGCAATCTCAATCGGATTCGTCAGTAATATCTGAACGAGGGAAAGGATTGCCGGAGGTATGGTGGCTGAGAAGAATAAAGTCTGCCTTTTTTTAGGCAGCTTGGCAATAATGCGTTTCACTTCTACTACAAAACCCATATCCAGCATACGATCGGCTTCATCCAGCACAAAATATTCGATGCCATTTAAAGATAATATGCCCTGATTGAGCAGATCCATCAGACGGCCTGGTGTTGCTACTACAAGGTCGCAGCCCCTGCGCAGGTCCTGTACCTGTCTGGATTGAGGTACACCACCGTAAATGACGACCGACTTCAGGTTCAGGAACTTTCCATAGGTTCCAATGGATTCATGAATCTGTGTGGCCAGTTCACGGGTAGGGGTTAAAACAAGGGTTTTGATAGTATGTCCTTTAACGGCAGCAGCTTCTTTCTGTTCGTGCATACGCTGCAGCAAAGGCAATACAAAAGAAGCCGTCTTTCCGGTACCTGTCTGGGCACAACCGAGAAGATCTCTTCCTGCTAAAACGACCGGGATAGCTTGTTCCTGGATTGGAGTTGGAGTTTTATAGCCTTCCTGGGCTACAGCCTTGAGCAAGGGCTCAATAAGGCCTAATTCTGAAAATAACAATTTGGATAATATTAAGTAAATAATGTGGTAAGGCTACCGCTGAATCAGGGTACTTTACCTGCCTTACGTTACACTGTCACGGGAAAACTCTGGAGAGAAATAAAACACTCAAAAGAAAACGCAGTAAGAGTCATAACATACAGAACAGCAAAGATAATACAATTTTTGCAAGTTCATACCGCTTTATGGATCTTTATCCTTAATAGACAACCCGACTGCCTTTATATGTCTGTAAAAAATTGCATATCATGAAAAAACAACTACTCCTGTTTCCTTTGGCAATACTAGGTATACTGTCCTTTAATTGGGTTAATAACCGCGCCGTTCTACAGTTACCGGAGCCCATCCGGATGGAGAGTGGTTTGATAACAGGCGTATATCAGCCAGGCACGGGAGTAACCGCTTATAAAGGAATTCCGTTTGCCGCACCGCCAGTGGGCCCATTACGCTGGAAAGCACCGCAGCCGTCTGAAAAATGGAAAGGGATCAGAAACTGCAATTCATTCGGGCCAAGTCCGATGCAACCCAAGCCTATTTCCTTTTTCATGATCGGACCGGAATTTGTTGTACCCCGGCAACCACTTAGTGAGGATTGTCTTTACCTGAACGTATGGACAGCCGCAAAATCACCAAATGAAAAAAGACCGGTGATGGTCTGGATTTACGGTGGCGGATTTATCACCGGAGGTGCAGCCGCATCGGGATATTCCGGCGAAGCGCTGGCAAGAAAAGGAATCGTTTTTGTTTCTTTCAATTACCGGTTAGGCGTTTTCGGTTTTCTGGCCCACCCGGAACTTTCCGCCGAAAATCCACATCATGCATCCGGAAATTATGCCCTTATGGATCAGATCGCTGCTTTGCACTGGGTGAAAAAAAATATTAGCGCTTTTGGTGGTGACCCGGACCAAATCACGATCGCAGGGCAATCCGCCGGCTCGGTCAGTGTGAATTGTTTACTGGCATCTCCCCTGACAAAGGGTTTGTTTCAGGGCGCTATTGCAGAAAGCGGATCCCTGGTTTTGGAAAATCCCCTGATTAGTATGAAGAATCTGGATGTGGCGGAAAAACAGGGATTGGCATTGAGTGACAGACTACAGGCAAAAAATCTTCAAGCGCTGCGGGATCTTCCGGCAGAAACCCTTCAAAAAGCTAGCGGGCTATATGCACCTATCGTGGATGGATATGTTATGCCGGCTTCTATTGCTGAATTATATAAACAATCCCGGCAGTCCCATGTGCCTTTTTTAACCGGATGGAATGCGGATGAAGGATTTTTACTGGGCATAAAAAATAAAGAAGAATTTGCTAAAGAAGGAAAAGCATTCGGTGCAGATTCAATTCGCTTTGCAAAATATTTCCCTTCCGGCACGGATGCACAATCCCAAGCTTCCCAGATCGCCTTGAGTGTTGACAAAACAATCGGTGTTCCTCAATATATCTGGGCACTCAAACAAAATGAAAACAGTCCGGTGAAAACCTTTCTTTATCAATTCACCCGGAAGCCGCCTGCAACAGGAGATAAAAAAAGATTCGGGGCCTATCATTCTGCTGAAATAGGTTATGCATTGCATAATCTGGACAGTATTCTAAGGCCCTGGGAGCCGGTGGACCGAAAACTGGAAGAAATCACTACTGGTTATTGGATAAATTTTGTAAAAACCGGAAACCCAAATGGCGGCGGACTACCGGTTTGGCCTGCATTTTCTGAAAAGAACCCCGAAACAATGTTTTTGAGTGAAGCTCCTGCAGCCAAAAAATTACCCGATCAGGAAGCCCTGGATTTTATATATTCAAAATACCCCGGGAAATAAAACCACCCTGCTGTTATGCGATTAACATGCTTTCTATTCCTGTTATTTCCGGCCTTCCAGTCATGGGCACAAACAGCTTGTGAGAATTTGCCCAGCCATTTCAGCAGTAAGGAAGAAGCCATTCAGGCGGTGATTCATGCTAAATTCCATTTCAATGAACAATATAATTCTGCAAAAAGCTCCTGGATCCGTTCAGCCTCTTATTTGAGTTGTGATGAAAAGACGGGCTATTTTATTTATAGTACAGTAGATAAAGTATATATCCACAAAGAGGTTCCGCTGGAATTATGGAATGGATTCAAGACCGCATCCGATCTGGGGAAATATTATAAAAAGCATATTAAAAATAAATTCCGGTTGATTCTTTACCAGTAACCAGAACATAATTTTGAAATGATTATCTTGGAACCAGCACTAACCACTGAGCTTACATTATGCTTCGACGAATCCTGACGATTGCCCTACAACTGCTTATCCCTTTCTTTTCGATTGCACAATCTTCCGCAAACCAGGATTTGAACGCGGGAGACAAAGATGTTATGGATGGTATCTTTCATATTATTCATAAAAAAACCAGTACCGAAGATAGCGTAGCCCGCCGTCATCAACACATCCGGATCGGCATGCTGCCTGCAATAGGCTATACATTGCAAACGGGATTTGCTGCATTGGTCAGTGCCAACGTGGTTATTTATAACCGGAGAAAAAAAGACAGTCTTTTGCCTTCTATCATTTTTACGAGTATTGCCTATACTCAAAAAAGTCAAATTATTCTACCCTTCCAATCGGTAATTTACTTTAAGCATAACCTAACCATGTTGATTTCCGACTGGCGGTACCTGAAATATCCGTCATATACGTATGGCCTGGGGATGCATTCAAAGCCTTCCGATGAAAATCTCCTCGATTTTCAATACTTCAAATTCCATGAATCCATCCTGTTCCAGTTAGCGCCTCATATATATGCCGGCGGTGGTTATACCTTAGATTATTTCTGGAAGGTTAAAGAAGTGCATCCTAAAATGGATCATGTTACTGATTTTGAGAAATATGGATATCGTGAGGAGGAAGTTTCTTCCGGCATCTCGGTTAACCTGCTCCGGGATACCCGCGATAACCCAATCAATGCCTATTCAGGAACATATGCAAATATTGTTTTGACCCCCCGTTTCAAATTCCTGGGATCTGATGCCAGCTGGACAACTATGCTCATGGAGTGGAGGGGTTATTTTCGCTTTCCTGCGAGGTCCTCCAATATTCTGGCCCTCTGGAGTTATAACTGGTTCACACTTGGTGGTAAACCTCCATATCTGATGCTGCCGAGCACGGCATGGGACAAATCCTATAATACAGGGCGGGGTTATATCCAGGGGCGATTCAGAAGTAATAATATGCTTGACGCTGAAGCAGAATACCGGATAAAGCTGACGAAAAATGGATTACTGGGAATGGTTTTATTTGGGAACCTTCAACGCTTTTCAGAGAACCACGCCTTCCGGTTTGAAACTGCTGCACCCGCAGGAGGGATTGGGCTCCGCATTAAGCTTAATAAATATTCGCGCACCAATATCTCTATTGATTATGGATGGGGGCGGCAGGGATCGAGAGGATTTTTTGTGAATCTCGGCGAGATATTTTAGTTTAAGGTTAAACACGCTGTATTAATGGTTGATGGGATATGGTTAATGGACAATAGGTTTGAATGCGCAATTAATTTCCATCAACCATTCCCACTCATCGCAAAACAGCATCTATCTCTTTCAGATCCGCATCACTAAACCTATAATTCTCCAGGCAACGTAATGAATCCGTGAGCTGCGCCGGTTTACTCACGCCAATCAAAACCGAGGTAATGGCTGGATCCCTTAAAACCCAGGAAAGCGCCATTTGCGCCAGATTCTGGCCACGGTGTTTAGCTATTTCATTGAGCTTACGTGTCTTTTCAATTCTTTCCGGTGTGATGGAAGTTTCCTCTATGGCCCCATTTCCGCGGTGACTTCC
>JAYVXJ010000481.1:0-1672 GCA_043785285.1 Chitinophagaceae bacterium | reverse complement strand
AATAATCTGGTTTTGGGGAATTCTTATATTTTTACTTTTTCTTACGTAGGTTACCAGACCTCCTTAGTCAAAGGGTATACTATTAAACCGGGGCGAATGAATTCCTTACTGATCAAGTTAAAGGAATCCACTTCCAATCTCGATCAGATCGTAGTGGTAGGATATGGCCGGCAGCGCAAATTAGATATTACAGGTTCGGTCGCACAGGTAAAAGGGGAAGAAATCGCTAAGCAGCCTTCCACAAATCCGATAAGCGGGCTGCAGGGAAAAGTAGCCGGTGTCGAAATTGATAACAACGGGCAACCCGGTGCTGCTCCCGGCATTAAAATAAGGGGCCTGGGAACGGTGTTTGGAAATCCAAATCCACTATATGTGGTTGATGGTATTTGGTTTGATGATATAAGCTTTTTGAATTCCGCTGATATTGATAATATCAGTATCCTGAAAGATGCTTCGAGCCAGTCCTTATACGGAATAAAGGCTGCAAATGGGGTAGTGCTGATTACCACTAAAACAGGTAAGATCGGGCAAACACCCGTTATTAATGTCAATTCATCTATAGGCATTCAGCAGGCGACAAATCGGGTTAAAATGGCTACTGCAAAAGAATATGCCATTCTGACCAATGAATTGACCGGAGCCCAAACACTCGATCCCAATGCCTATGGGCAGGGAACTGATTGGTATAATGTGATATTGAGGCCTGCGCTCATCAATAATAACCAGGTATCCATTTCCGGAGGCGGTGAAAAATCAACCTATATTTTTTCGTTAGGTTATCTGAAACAACAAGGTATTGTAAAGGATAACGATTATACACGGATCACTGCCCATTTACAAAGTGATTTTAATGTAAAAAAAAACCTGAAGATTGGTTATAACATTGTAGCAGCGGGTTTCAAATCCAATGATCCCGCCGGGAATATTTTTTATCAGGCCTATGTTGCTCCGCCAAATTTTATACCTAAAAATGCGGATGGCACTTATGGTGACCCGGTGCAGTTCGGCAATTTTCAAAACCCACAGGTTACCCTGGATTACTGGCACCAGCAATCAAAAGGGGCTTACGTGAATGGCAGTATCTATGGAGATCTGAGGATACTGAAACACCTGGTTTTTCATACGAGTTTTGGAGGAGAATACATGGATAGCGCAATCCGGAATTATACCCCAGCCTATAATGCCACATCTCAACAATTGAATCCAATCAGTAATTTGAAAGTGACCAAAAGTGAAATCCGAAATTGGATCGTGGAAAATACATTAACCTTTGAACAAACTTTCGCAGGACATCACATTAGCTTTTTGGTTGGGCAAACCGCACAAAGTTCCAGTTATTATTCACTTGTTGGAACCAGCGTAAATGTTCCGGATCTGAATTCAGGTTCATGGTATTTGAATCTTGGTGATCAGGGAACCCGGAATGTCTATGACGTCGGGGACCTGTATACCGTTGCCTCTTATTTTGGAAGGCTCAACTATGGCTTCCAGGATCGTTATTTATTGACAATTTCTATGAGAGCTGACGGGTCTTCCAAGTTTTCACCGGATCAACGGTGGGGCTATTTCCCTTCCATTGGAGGAGCCTGGATTGTTTCAAAAGAAAAATTCATGCAGAAACAAAAAGTCTTTGACGAATTAAAACTCAGAGGAAGCTGGGGCCTCACCGGAA
>JAYVXJ010000480.1:0-1674 GCA_043785285.1 Chitinophagaceae bacterium | reverse complement strand
CCCGAATGTGATATAAGGAGTCGCCCGGTGATTTCCGTCTCCCGGAATGAATTTAAAAAAATTAAAATCTCCCTGAATACCGAGCTCCCAGATGTTGCTGTTAAAACTTAAGTTCCGGCGGTGCTCAAATGCATTTTGGGTATTATAAATGTCCGAATAACCCAATTGAGCATAATGACCGGCAACCCGCAGGGCCACATAATTACCGAATTGTTTTCTGAAAAATATACCTACGGCCGGTTTCGGCCTGTTAAAATGATAATCCGGGTTCAGGTCGCCAAAATAGTGGGCAGCACCTGCCGAAATTCCAAATTCCCCTTCATGAACCAGGCTTTTATCTTCAGGATCGAATCTTTCCTGAGCGCCGGCTTGAAAAATCAAACAAAAAACTCCCAATCCGGTGATTAATAATCGCTTCATACCTGCAAAATAATTGATAATCTTTTGCTTAAACTGAGATTCTTATGCCTGGCATAACGAAAACAGCCTTTTTTTCTTATAAGGGAAATGTTAATTCCGCCTGTCCAGCCCCCAGGACAGTTTATTACGCAGGGTTTGAAGGAAATTATTTTCGTTCAGGCGTACCAGGGAAATGTTAAAAGATTCCCGGCGAACGGCCAGTTGTACATTTTTGTCTACAATCTCTTTCCGGGAATCGAGGGCGCAAATAAAGTTTTCTGCCCTTCCTTCCACCTCAAAAGAAATGATATTGTCGTCCGGTACAATAATCGGGCGAACATTCAGGTTATGTGGGGCTACGGGATTTATCACAAAACTACCGGAGTCCGGAAATACGATAGGACCACCGCAACTCAGCGAATATCCGGTGGAACCTGTTGGAGTGGATACAATCAATCCATCTGCCCAGTAGGTATTTAAAAATTCACCATTCAGGTAAGTATGAATTTTAATCATGGGAGAAGTATCGGTTTTATGAATGGCAAATTCATTCAACCCGTATGGCACTTCATTAAATAACGGCCTGTTGGCATCCAGGTGGATCAGGGATCGCTTATCGGCAACAAAAGTTCTGTTTGCCAACGCCTTTACGGCAACGAGCATATCCCCTTTTCCGATGCTCGCTAAAAATCCCAACCGCCCGAAATTAATCCCAATCACCGGAATATCCTTATCCCTGACCAGGGATATGGTATCCAGCAGGGTGCCGTCTCCGCCGAGGCTGATCAGAAAATCCACGGATCCATCCAGTTCGCCGGAATCCCTGAAAAACATCATGTTCTCGGGGAAACGGAAAACCGTGGCAATCTGATCGTAAAAGGGTTTGTATATCATGGATTGAATCTGCAGTCTTTGCAGTTCATCCAATAGTTGCTGAACTTCCACCCGTTCATTCTCCTCAATGATCCTGCTATAAATGGCTACTTTCATTCCCGGATTTTTACTTTTTATTTTTTACTTTAAAAGTCATTTCTGATATGAAAAAATACTCCTTTTTCTCCTAACTGATTCATGCTGAATTCAGCACGAAATACGAAATCATAAAACGTAACCACATCAATCCCTACGCCACCTGTATAAAGGGCTTTGTTCACCATTAAGTTGATGTTATCATATTTATCGTAAACATACCCTATATCAAAGTAGGCTTTGGCATAGATACGGAATGGAATCTGGTCATGCGAAGTACCCCTGAGAAACGGAATGCTGAATTGG
>JAYVXJ010000479.1:0-1675 GCA_043785285.1 Chitinophagaceae bacterium | reverse complement strand
TTCTATCCCCCCTATAATCTCCTTTTATCATATGTATAACAAACTATCCGGAAAAAGGATCACTTCCATTGATGCATTCCGGGGAATTACCATTCTCGTGATGGTTTTTGTGAACGAACTGGCAGGAATACGGGAAATCCCGGCATGGATGAAACATATGCCTGCAAAAGCAGATGCCATGAGTTTTGTGGATATCGTTTTCCCTGCTTTTCTTTTTATTGCCGGCATGTCTATTCCTTTTGCCCTCAACAAAAGGGTAACAAACAATTCCAGCGGGGGAAAGTTGCAAAAACATATTTTATGGCGCGTTGCCGGATTGCTCTGCTTCGGTTTTTTTATGGTGAATGGAGAAAGTTCCGGGCCTCATGCCATGCCGTTGTCCATTTTCACATGGTCTTTACTTTTTTATTTTTTTGCCATTATGGTGTGGCAGGTGTACCGCGTAAAAAATAAAAAACGGGTTCAGTTGTTGCGGGCTGCCGGACTGTTGGGTTTACTGTTTTTGGCTTTGATCTATCGTGGAGGAAATGATGGCCATCAATTAATTACACCGAGGTGGTGGGGTATCCTGGGATTAATTGGCTGGGCCTATTTATTCAGTTTCCTTTTTTATCAATTGTCTTCCGGCAAAGTGATTCTGCTGATCTTTTTTATTATGATCTGCAGTATTGTTTTTGCGTTAACACGCTACTATGGCTGGAATGATTTTCCCGCAAAAAACGCAACCCATATTTCTGTCATGATCTGTGGGATCATCGTGAGCATTCTGCTTTTTGATGAAAAGAGTAAAAATGGAATCCGTCAGCGGATTTTACAAGTGCTCAGCTTCGCCGGTATTTTATTTATTGCCGGTTTGATGCTTCGGCCCCTGTACGCGATTTCAAAGATATATGCCACGCCTGCCTGGGGTTTTTATTGTGCTGCCATCTGTTGTGTGTTATATCTGCTTTTTTATTGGGTGATCGAAATAAAAGGGCATAGTAAATGGACGCATTTTTTCCAGCCTGCGGCAGAAAATCCTTTGCTCACGTACCTGATTCCGGATATTATTTTTGCCGTTACCATGCTGTTTCATTTCCGGCTGTTTCCGGCCAGATGGGCATTTGGCGCTCCGGGCCTGTTATGGTCAGCCGCCTTCGCCATAATCGTGCTGTTTATAGCGAAGGGGCTGAACAAACTGCATATCCGGCTGCAGCTTTAATTATTTCAAACTATTTTGAACGGCAGGCTTTCTGTTGTACTGCTTATCCATCTCATCAATCTGCATAAGCATCCGGTAGGTGGTGAAGATATCCTGTGCAAAACCCATCTGTCTGTCGGATAAATTTCCTCCCTTTCCCTGCAGGATCGTATAGGCATTCGTGGCGAGTTGGTCATCACTCGTTTCGTTGCCCATGGATTTATAATAACGCATCTGTTGTTGAAGGTCTTTCTTCACAGAAGCTTCCACTTTTTTAGCCAGGTTACTGTCGCCGGCAAGATAACAGGCCTGCAGGAAATCGGTAGAGATACCATTCTGCTGGTTTCCGCGATTGGTAGTCATGCCATATGGAAAGTTTGATTCCCGAACGTTCTTGTCGAAATGTTCAAGGATGTTTCTGGCGGAATCCTTTTTCCCTGCGTCTATCAGACTGAATGCCAGTTGGGAATGAGCCATACGAATGCTGTTCAGGTG
>JAYVXJ010000478.1:0-1675 GCA_043785285.1 Chitinophagaceae bacterium | reverse complement strand
CGTTCTTCGTTTTTGAAAGTAAAATTCTTCTGCGTCAGGTAACTGAAAGAGACTACGATACCCGTAGTGATGATTTTTGCCACTGTAGGATAGAGGTTAAATTCCTCAACAAATAAACGGATAAAGATATAGTTCAGCAGAATGCAGATTACCACCAGCAGGAAATACCGGAAAAGCTGGACTCTTCCATGAAGACTGGATCCGGGAAACACCACATGTCGCATTAATAGAAATCCCGTAGGAAAGCTCACGAGAAAGGATATGATAAAAGCAGCGATATAGGGTTTGAACGCCAGAATGCCCAGATGTAACACCTGTTTATGCAGGATAAAATTATAACTGATGAAAAAAACGAAAATATCCAGCAGTGTATTGGTGCCTCCACAGGCAGCATACCGGAAGGTCTGGATGGGCATCAGCTTTCGGAAGGGCGGGTAGAAAAAATCTATAAAGGAAATGACCTGCTTTTTTGGCATATAATCCGGAAGTTCCCGCGCGAAGATAATATAAAGGCCTGAAATTGTCTACTCAACAAATCCTACTTTTGCCGTCAATTTATTTATGATGGAACTCGTTCCCAGGATCAAACAGGCTGTTCAGGCTGTTTTGGATCAAAAATATCAGTATCAGACGGAAGTTAACGACATCCTGGTCAATGAAACAAAGCCGGAATTTACCGGTGATTATACCGTAGTATTATTTTCGATCAGCAAAACCTTAAAATCCAATCCGGATATTCTTGGAAAAGAACTTGGAGAAGCCCTGCTGAATGCCTACCCTGATTTAGTTGTCCGTTTTAATGTGATTAAAGGATTTCTGAATCTGGTGATCGGTGAAGGGATCTTATTTGATTTTCTGCATAACCAGTTTAAGAATCCGGGATTCGGAATCAAGCCTGCCAATAGCAAGCTCGTGATGGTGGAATATTCTTCTCCCAATACCAATAAGCCCCTGCACCTGGGCCACCTGAGAAACAATTTTCTGGGCTGGAGTGTGGCAGCTATATACCGTATCAATGGATATGATATCATTAAAACTTGTATTGCGAATGACCGGGGCATTCATATCTGCAAAAGCATGCTTGCCTGGAAACTGCATGCGAATGGGGCTACTCCGGAAAGCACCGGAATAAAAGGAGATCATTTTGTCGGTGACTATTATGTACTGTTCGGTTCGGAATTAAAAAAACAGGTAGCTGAACTTATGGCTACAGGCATCTCAAAAGAACAGGCGGAGAAAGAAGCGCCACTGATGAAAGGGGCGCAACAGATGCTGGTTGATTGGGAGGCAGGTGATCCGGAGACGATTGAACTTTGGAAAACCATGAACAACTGGGTGTATGCAGGATTCGACATTACCTACCAGCGTATCGGAAGTGATTTTGACAAAATCTATTATGAAAGCGACACCTACCTGCTGGGAAAAGATCTGGTAGAGGGAGGGCTCCGTAAAAATGTTTTTTATAAAAAGGATGATGGCAGTGTATGGATTGATCTTCGCGAAGATGGATTAGATGAAAAGATTGTTCAACGGAGTGATGGCACCGCAGTGTACATAACGCAGGATATTGGTCTCGCGGTCCGGAAATATGAGCAATACCACATGGACCAAAGTATCTATGTAGTTGCCGATGAACAGAACTATCATTTCAAAGTGCTGAAGCTCATCTGTCAGA
>JAYVXJ010000477.1:0-1679 GCA_043785285.1 Chitinophagaceae bacterium | reverse complement strand
TTCAAATGGAATACATACTGGATAATCCGATCTATAATGCACTTATTTCAGGAAATGAAAATTTCTTAAATGGTAATGACCGGGCTAAATACTTTTCTGTAGAGGTAGCCCCATTTGCAGGCCTCAAGGAAAATTCACAGGCTGACCATAATGTTCTGTACCGGATTAGTCCCGTTAAAAGCTTTTTCATTTTATTTGCACAGGTAGAAATTAAAATTCCGGGTGGGTGGAAAGTAGCTGATCAGATGAAAATTTTACATAGGGTCTATGACAATCCGCTGCCGCTGGCCGGAGCAGGTCAGGAATTTGTTGCTTTGCAGGAACGGCATGTGCCGGACATGCTTGCTTTAACAAAAATGACGAACCCGGGGCCATTTCTTTCCGGAACCATAAGGTTTGGCAATTACATGGGCGTTTTTAACAGGACCCGGTTAGTAGTTATGGCAGGACAGCGCTTACAACCAAAACCATATACAGAGATCAGCGCTGTCTGCACCCATCCTGACTTTCTTGGAAAAGGCTATGCAGGTATGTTGATTACAGATCAGATCAACCGGATCATGGCCGGGTCCGGAATTCCGTTTCTTCATGTACGGGAGGATAACGCAAATGCCACTAAACTTTATCAGAAATTAGGTTTTTCGACCAGGAAGAAAATGATCGCCTATGCCATTCAAAGGCAGGAATGGTAATTATGATGTACCCAGTTTGTAGGACAGGTATTGAGTATATCTAAGATATAAAGAACTTCATTATCGGGTGTCAAAAAATAATTTCGAACAAGTTTAAAGAAGCGGCGCGTTGCTCTTTGAATGGAGCCGTCGCCGACACCGCCTTTGTCATTACCTTTAATTGCTTAAGCGAATAATCCTGAACTGAAACCGAAGAACCTGAACTCTGTAACTGATTTGTTTTCATTTTCTTGTCGTTTTTAGTGATAAGCTATAGCAGGACAATACAGAATTTAAAATCCGGCAAAAGCCCTCCAAGGGCGGAAAAAACTTCCCGGGACTGCATGCTGTGATCATGAATTTAAAGGGATGGCTGAGGGGAATTCATCATCATTGTTCCGGTCGGTTTATCAACGGATATTTGAATGAGTTCTTCTTCCGATTCAACAGAAGAAATTTTTTAAAAAGCATCTGACACAAACTCATAGAGCGGTTCATGACAAACCAACCGTATAGCTATATTGCAAATGCGACGTAAATGGGTAATCCTATAAATGAAATTAAAATATTCAAAGAAAACGCGAATTTACCCTATAATGTTTTTCGTTTGTAATGCGGCTAAACCTGGTTCTATTGGGCTTCGATTCTTTGGCTATGTCAAGGATTTGACCATGTTTTGTGACATAATAATGGAAAAATTGGGCCTATTTTGTTACATAAAATTAAATAAAATGCCCTAATTTTGTAACATGTTTCAGCGGGATATATTACAAGAACTGAAGAAATGGCGGGTAAAAGATACCCGTAAGCCGCTCATTATCAGGGGTGCCAGGCAGGTTGGGAAAACCACTGTTGGCAGGCAGTTTTCAGGTGAATTCCAGGGGTTTATTTACCTGAATCTTGAATTGCCTGAAGATCGAAAACCCTTCGAAGGCTTTTCAAACTTTGAAACTTTGTTTCAGGCCGTATTTTTCTTGAAAAATAAGTCACTGACAGATCGCGCGAATA
>JAYVXJ010000476.1:0-1680 GCA_043785285.1 Chitinophagaceae bacterium | reverse complement strand
GGGAAACCGTGAAAAGCACAAATCCACGCATACGGATAACGGTTGTGTTATAGCGATACGGTTAATGCGACTTTTCGCCGGATACGAGGATGTATTTGGGAATCAGTACAAAAGTAGTAAGGGAATGTGGGTTTGTCAATAGGGAGTTGAAAAAGTTGATGGTTGACGGATATCCTGTGCAAATGCGCACATAAAGGCCGACAACGGTCAACCGTCAACGAATCACAGCGTTTTCAACACATCATTCATCCCCCTCACCGCCGCTGCGCTTTTATCAAACAATGCTTTTTCGCCGGCATTCAGATCGAAAGGAATGATTTTTTCCCAGCCATTTTTACCGATGGTAACGGGAACACCAAGACAAATATCTTTTTGGCCGTATTCGCCCTCCAGTGCAACACAGCAGGTAAATAGTTTCTTTTCATCCCGGACAATGCTTTCCACCAGGGCCGCGCCGGCAGCTCCGGGGGCATACCAGGCGGAAGTGCCGATGAGTTTTGTGAGTGTTGCGCCTCCCACCATGGTGTTGGCAACAATTTGGTTTTGTTTTTCTTCACTCAGCAGGGTAGTTACCGGGATGCTGTTCCAGGTGGCAAACCGGATCAATGGAATCATGGTGGTATCTCCATGACCACCTATGACCAGCGCATTTAGGTCGGCCGGACTGCATCCGAGATGTTGGCTGAGCTGGTATTTGAACCGGGCACTGTCTAGGGTGCCACCCATTCCGATGATGCGGTTTTTAGGAATTCCGGTTTTCTGCAGGGTGAGATAGGTCATGGTATCCATCGGATTACTGATGATGATCAGTACGGCATCCGGTGAATGTTTCAGTATATTTTCCGTAACGGTTTTTACAATGCCGGCATTGGTTCCGATCAGTTCTTCCCTGGTCATACCCGGTTTGCGGGGAAGTCCGGAGGTGATCACTACCACCTTGCTTCCGGCTGTTTTTGCGTAATCATTGGTGCTTCCGGTAATCCGGGTATCAAAGCCGAGCAGGGCGGCGGATTGCATCATATCCTGTGCCTTTCCTTCGGCAAAACCTTCTTTGATATCCAGCAATACCAGTTCTTCAGCGAGTTCTTTGCGGGCAATATTGTCTGCACAGGTAGCACCTACCGCTCCTGCACCTACTACGGTAACTTTCATCGGAAATATTTTAGATAAGATGATTAATAATGCCGTTCTCTGGCAGGGCAAAGGTAAAGGCCGAAGCGGGATTTTTCAAGACAGACTAACTAGTATTTATCTCCTGTCTGCTGATCACTCTTTTTTATCGTTGAATCCATTCATGATTGTTTCTACTTTCTGATTCCCTTCAAAATGCGTAATGTACTGTCCTTTCTTATTGTACAGTGCCAGGTAAGGCAGGTTCTGCATTTTATAATATGGGGGAAGAAAATATTTTTCATCACGTCCGATCCTGATATTCGGATGATCGCCGATGCGGTAATAGTTGTAGAAACTTTTCATTTCATCAAATGGCTGAAAGGTAGCCATGACGATTTCGATATCTTTGAACTTACTGAAATCGGCCAGGATATCGCGGATCTGGTGTTTACAATGTTCGCAATCCGGGCTGAAGAACAGGAGCAGAACCTTCTTGTTTTTTTTAATATCGGCCTTGGTTACAAAATGAAGACTATCCACTTCCAGCAGCCGGATGGGAGGGAAATC
>JAYVXJ010000475.1:0-1682 GCA_043785285.1 Chitinophagaceae bacterium | reverse complement strand
TTGCACCCTTTCCTTCCCGGCTCAGAAACAAAAAATCCTGCAGTAATAAATAATGCTTCTGCAGGCGGCTGATGAGACGCGCCGGAAAATAAATTTGGAGTATTTCAGTTATCCCGGCATTGAGCGATATATATATCTTTCCTGCGGCGCAATGAATGATTTGTCCGCAGCCCTGCGGGATCAGGATCTGTAATTTGTCCCAGGTGGAAATAATGCAGGTACCCTTCCGGTTCAGTGATGCCAGAAATAAATGCGGAGGAATGAGGAATAAAAATCGATAGGAAGTTTTAAGTTCAAACCTGGCCGAGAACAGCATACACCGGTCATCTCTTTTTACCGTGCAGGCCATCCTTCCAGAATCTCCCAGAGAAATCCGGTTTTCTCCTTCAGTCAAACCGGAAAGCAAAGTTGGTTCTTTCTGGTTTTGAAGATCATGATATATTTCGGGGTATTGCACGTCACTGAAATGCCGACAATTTAGCTCATTGTCCGTTCTCCGGAAATAGAGAAAAACCCTGAGAGGGTAAGTGAAGCAGTAAAATCAAACCTTTTACTCCCGGATCTGTCAGCATATCCCGGGACGGTCTGCTAACTTGACCCCTGTGTTACCAAAACTGATATCCAAAAACGGGGGTCCGCTAACGCTCTCGGAAAACCCGGACTATACTGGTCCGCAGCCGGGGGCCTGGGTTCATCGGGTGGCCAGTTGGGAGGAGGGATCCATCAGCCTGCAATATGATTATCCGGAAAAGGAAACCGGAATCCTGTTTATTCAATTGAAGGTGCTCCGGGAAGACCGGATTCAGCTACTCACCAGTTCCTCCCCCATTAGCCTCATCTTTGTATTTGGTGAAAACTGCCGGCTTACGATCCAGGGTTCCTCCCTGATCCTTCATGACCGGGGAGGTGCCGGTTTTTCCGGTACCCTTGACCGATACCTCTGCGAATTTCAAAAAGAAGTCTCTTATGTATTCATCCTGATTCAGTATCCTGTTTCATTTTTTGAAACGGAACTGTTTATTCCGTGGACTACTCCCGGTTTTTTTTATCTGAGACCGGTGGTCAGTGACCGGGAAACCCTGGATGATTTATCGGCCCTGATTTTTTCAAATGAACCGAAAAACATGGGCGACTTTATCCGTGGGGAAATTTGCCGGTCACTCTTTGTCCGCTTTACTGATCCTTATATGCCAAGGCTTTTTCAACCTGCCGGCTTCTCCCTTAGTGATCATGCCGTTTTTTACCGCCTTCGGGGGCAACTCTTAAAAGAGGTTACCCGGATCCTGGAATACCCGGAGCTGATGGCGAGCGCTGGAATAAGGGATACTTACTATTTTCGAAAGGCCTGCAAACAATTATACGGACTCAACCCAACACAGTATATCACCGAAGCCCGGATGGCCCATGCGGTGACCATGCTAAAAGATCACACCCTTTCGATTAAAGAGATTGCGCTTAACAGCGGCTTTCCCAGCACACAATATTTTGACCGGGTATTTGTAAATTATTTTGGCGTTACACCGAAAACCTTTCGCCAGAGATAACAGAATGTTCGTGGAGGATAATGAATAGAGGGCTGAAAATTTGGAAAAAGCCTAAAGTGCATACGACCTTTGAAAAATGCAAACGCAAAGATTAAAAAGAAAATATTCCGCTTCAGAAATCCTGGTTGAGGTGATTTG
>JAYVXJ010000474.1:0-1682 GCA_043785285.1 Chitinophagaceae bacterium | reverse complement strand
CGGATGGAAAGCAACCGCATTTTTAACAGCGAGTTTCTTCTTTTCTGTGGGATTACATCCGCTGGGGGCACGCTGGATACAAGAACATTTTCTCACGCACGGTGATCAGGAAACAAAAAGCTATTACGGCGTAATGAATACCGTTAACCTCAACGTAGGTTATCATAATGAACACCACGATTTTCCTTCTGTGCCCTGGAATAAACTACCACGCATCAGAAGCATCGCCGGCAATTACTATAATTCCCTCGGCTTTCATACTTCCTATACTGTTTTGCTGTTTAAATTTTTGTTAGACAAGAATTTGTCCGTCTATTCAAGAATGGCGCGGGACAATAGAGGGAAGAAGAAGAGCTTGAATACGCAAAAGGCTATTTCGGTTGACCGATGACGGTTGACCGTCAACGCTCACTCAAATATTCCTTCACTCTCGGAAAAGCAATCCGAAACCAACTACTGTATTTCTCCGGATAAGAGTCCATGTCGTTCTGAATATCATCTACTGATCGGAAACAATAATCCACCACTTCCTGTTTATCCGGATTCAGGCCGCTGCCGCTGTAGATACCGGTATATACGTGGTCAAATTCAAATTCGGTGAGCCCGTTTTCAAAATCTACCCGGTAAATAAAATCAAAGATTTTTTTCAGGGAAGTATCAAAACCCATTTCTTCTTTTAACCTTCTGCGGGCTGCGGCTTCTACGGCTTCTCCCGGGCGGGGATGACTGCAACAGGTGTTTGTCCACAAACCCGGACTATGGTATTTACTTTTAGCACGCTGCTGTAACAACATTTCTCCCTTACCATTAAATATAAAAACGCTGAAAGCCCTGTGTAAAAGGGCTTTCCGGTGAGCTTCCATTTTTTCTATCGTTCCTGTCTGTTCGTCCTGTTCATTTACCAGGATCACTTGTTCGATCATACTGAAATAGTTGACGGTTGACAGTTGACGGCATTTAAGTTCGAATTCACACCTGGGATCGGTCAACGGTCAACTGTCAACCGTCAACCAACTTAAAACTGTTGTATCTGCGACTTCAACAGTTTGCGCGCAAAGTGAATCCGGCTTTTGATGGTTCCCAAGGGTTCCTGCAGCATGTCTGCAATCTCATGGTATTTATATCCATCAAAATACAACAGGAACGGATTCCTGAATATATCCGGGAGATTATGAATAGCTCCCTGTATATCACGGATCCGGAGATGGCTTTCCGCTGATCCAGAGATTACCGTCGACTGGCTGTTGTTTAGCAGATAGTCGTTCGGAGAAGCATCGAATATGGTCTTTTGCTTGGATTTCCGCCGGTAATTATTAATGAAGATATTACGCATGATGGTATACAGCCATGCCTTAATATTGGTACCGACATTATATTTTTCCTTATTGGCAATAGCCCGGTAAAGGGTTTCCTGAAACAGGTCCTTTGCCGCCTCACTGTCCCGGGTTAAGGTGATCGCAAAAGGTTTCAAAAAATCTGCATTATTTACCAAAAGCTGGTTGAATTCAAGAGCACCCATGTTCACTGAATTTTTAGTCTGTATAAAATATCAATACAAAGGTAAAAACAATGCCAGGAACAAATGTCGGCAAAAGGACAGACGGGGGAATATTAACATGCTGTGGGAGGAGACAAGGAGTCGTTTTGCCTGCCAAAGAGACCTGATGACAGTTGACAGTTGA
>JAYVXJ010000473.1:0-1684 GCA_043785285.1 Chitinophagaceae bacterium | reverse complement strand
TTATTTTTTGCTTCCTGCCTGTTGATTCCGTAACGGCACAGTCATTAGCTGGCTATAATTACAACGGATCGTTTCATCCGCTGGAAAATACCGTGCATAACAACGTGCAATTTAATGGGTACACTACCTACTGGCATGATGATTATAAGCAGTGGTTCCGCTATGGGAACCTCTTTAAGATGAGTGCCCCGGATCCGGCTCTTATGATCATGCAAAGCAAAATGGATATTGCGGAAGACATGCGGGTTACCGGTTTACAGATGCAGGAAGGGTTTATGAATGGGTTGCTTACGGAAACCTATATAACGACAGAAGATCCATCCCTAAAGGAGCTGGACGAGAATATCAGTATGGGAAATGTATTGGTATTTACAGATCCGCGGTCAGCAGCCGGAAAGAAATTAGTTGAAAAGTATGCGCCTGACAGTTCATGGAGGCAGCGATTGAAAAGCCACCAGTACGGGGCTGCCCATTTTACAGCGATAAATGCTTTTTTCCTTGAAAATGAAAACCGGAAAATATTTGTTGTTGCTTCAACGGATAGCGCAATGCGCCAACGGGTAAAAGGACGTATAGAAAATACAAAGAAGGTAATTGCGGAATATGATCTGCATAAAGGCTGGTTTGGCGCCGAAACCCTTTTAAAAAGTGTTACCAGCGAACAGGGGCATCCTTTAGAAATTATCGGAAAAGGGATGAATGAAGGAAATGACTGGTTTACGTTTAGCGGTTACATGGAATTCCTGGCAAAAGACGAACTGGCCTCATGGATTGCAAAAGTTGATCTTCCGGTTGTTGCCGATGTCGGTTTTTCGCCTGTTTATGGCTGTAAAGATTATGCCGGATTGCAGGTACAGGATATGATTGGGAAACAGGCATGGATAGATTTCGCGCATAAAAAAGAGGGGTATGTCTTCCGGCCGGTATATGATCCGGAAAGCGATCCATATCATTATGACGGATACATCGCAGATCAAGGGAATAAGGAGGAAATAGATAATGAAAATGTTCCTTTTATTTCTACCACCGGACCTTTGCAGGATGATTTATTATCCAGTATGGTTTTATTCATAAAGAAAGGAGAGAAATTAACAAAGGATGGAATGTGGGATGCGATTATGCATCGCCGTGAGGTTGCTGTTTTGAAAGAAGGCAAAATGATGGGGCCTGCTGAATTCCGGAATGCACTGCAAATGCTATTGCTTGACCGGGTTTTTCTGGAAGAATATTTTGGTGACCGGATTGACCTGCAGGCAGAAATGAAGGATTATACGCTCACCTTAACGCTTTCAAACAGATATCCTCATGCTGTTTCCGGTAAACTGAATATTACATTACCGCCGGAATTAAAAATGGGGAGCACATTACCAGAAGATTTGACACTGCCTGCTAACAGTACAAAAAATATACAAATTAACATTCTTCCCCTGGCAGATGCCATGGACAAAACCAATCCGGTTGCTGTTCATTTTCGATGGGGCGGGAAAACAAAAACCAACCTTACCATGCTGGATCTGCCTCCGGCTGTGTCCGTTCACCGGTTATTATACGGGTTAGCGCCAAAAGTAAAATACCCTGTAACGGTTCATAATTTCACTTCCGGCACATCGTATCCGGTGGAGGTACAGCTGTATGAAAAAAATAATCTGACAAAGCCTGTTTTTACTACTAAACAAAATGGTAC
>JAYVXJ010000472.1:0-5765 GCA_043785285.1 Chitinophagaceae bacterium | reverse complement strand
CAGAAAATTAAATCCAAGGATCAGCAACGCAATGGCAATGGCGGTCAGTGCACCTATTTTCGTTTCGTTTGAAATTTTCATTCGGGGTCTTTTAAGAGAAATACCTCGCTATACCTTCTTTCACATTTGTTTATAAGCGTACAAACCTACAGGAAAAAGATCATTAGGCAAAGATGGATTGGGGGGCCCAGGCAACCTTTTATTGCTTGCCGGCACCAGCGGGTGCTGCTTCTATGGTATCGGGGGAACCTTCCAGTTGATCCTTATAACGCTTGAGGGCATCCACAATGTCCTGTACCACTTCATCCTGTCCCTTATCGCTGTTGAGGTATTCTTCTTCTTCCTTATTGCTCAGGAAACCGACTTCTATTAAAACACTGGGCATGCCCGTGGCCTGTAATACCTGAATGCCGACATCCCTTTGTTTCACTCCAAAACTCTGTCTGCCTGCGGCTGCAAAGGATTGCTCCACCAGGGTGGCAAAAAGTGCACTGTTATCAAAATATTTTTTTTCATATAGTTGGGCACGCATCCGTGCTTCCGGTGAACTCAGGTCAAAAGCTTGTTCCGTGCTGTCACTTACGTCTTCGCCACTTTCATCCCGTTCATTAATGGCATCTCCTTTTTTTGTGTTCCGGTCTGCTTTCCAGATATACGTTTCCGTTCCAACACGGGTATTCTTCACCCAGTAAGATTCATAGATCGGCGCATTGATCCATTTTTTTCTTCTCCTTTTTCCACGGCCCACATAAGCTAGCTTTTTTTTATGGCCGATTACCCTTTTTTCATAATAACCACCCGGTGGATGACCGTTGGAATTACAATGAATGCTGATAAACAGATCGCCTTTGGCCTGGTTGGCAATCTGCGCCCGGCCATGCAGGTCATCGCTGAGGTTGTTGGCATTATTTACACAGGCATCGGTGGTTCGCGTAAAGACCACTTTCAAACCAGGGAAATCCTTTTTGATCACATCGCCCAGTTTGAGGGAAATATCAAGGGTGACATCTTTTTCAGTGGAGATAAGCCCGCGGGTACCGGGGTAAAGCCCCCCATGGCCCGGATCAATAATCAGGGTGCGGACTTTAGCGCCTTTCTGGCTGGGAGAACCTCCGTTTTGAAAGGAAGTGAGTAAAAATAAAATGGCAAAGGAAATAATGAATCCGGATACCGCTCTCAGCATACTTTTCTTTTTGACAGTCAAGATGTTAATCTTCACAATTTCTTAGACAGGATACTCCTATTTTTGTACCATTACAAGGTATGAATAACGGAGGCAAAATTAGCTTAAAATACGTTTCCACGTTGATTTTTACGCTGTTATTCTTTTGTATAACGGTTAACAGTTCAGCAGGTTATTCGTCTCCGTCCAATAAAAAAACTGTCTTTTCAAACGACCGTATCCCCGAAAAAATTGTTGCCCCGGCAAGAGATACCATTCCGACCGGTTCCAGCCTGGAAGATAGTATTCCTTTCCGGACCGATTCCGCGGATCAGCGAACGGATACATTGCATATGGTGGTTTCCAAAGACTCCCTGGATGCACCTATAACGTATAGTGCTGCCGACTCCGTAGTACTGGATGTGCCTACTAAAAATGTCACCCTGTTTAATAAGGCCAACACGAAGTATAAAGACATTAACCTGGATGCTTACAAGATCCGGATGGATCAACCCCGGCAACTCCTAATAGCTACCTTCATCCGGGATACCGCAGACCGCATTATCGGTAAACCAAAAATGACGCAGGCAGAAAGCACCATGGAGTCGGATTCTATGGTCTTCAATATGAAAACCCAGAAGGGAATCACGGTAAATACGTTTACCCAGAGTGGTGAAATGTATGTTATGGGTGAAAAAATGAAGAAGATTTCAAAGAACGAATACTATGCCTTCCACGGACGATTCACCACCTGTAACCTGGATACGCCCCATTTTGCTTTCCGAACCAATAAGATGAAGCTCATCAATAAAAAAATGGCGATATCCGGACCGGTACATCCCGAGTTTGAAGGCGTTCCAATCCCCATTTATATTCCATTTGGGTTTTTCCCGATCTCGCAGGGCCGTCATTCCGGTTTTCTGCCGCCCACTTTTAACGTGAGTTCACAGTATGGGTTGGGTTTGGAAGGTATTGGTTATTACAGAGTGCTAAGTGATAATTTTGATGTTCAATTAAGAGCTAATCTGTATTCGTATGGAGGCTATAATTTATATTTTACACCGGAATACCGGGTCCGGTACCGATATAGCGGACGAATGAATTTTACGTATCAAAAAACCCGTCTGTTGAGTAATTCCGGGAAAAAGCCTTTTGATGATACCAAAACATGGAGCCTGTCCTGGAGTCATGTGGTGGACAGCAAAGCGCATCCGGGACAAACTTTTTCAGCGAACCTCAACCTGATGTCAACCAAGTTCAACCAGTTCGTTTTAAATAATCCGACCGCAAATTTCACCAACCAGATCAGTTCCTCCATTGCTTATTCAAAAACCTGGAATGGGAAATACAACCTTACGGTGAGTGGAAACCACAGTCAGAATAACCAGACCGGCCTGGTGAATGTAAATTTGCCCAGCATTGGGTTTACAGCCATTACGATCTATCCGTTTACCCCAAAAGATTTTGTCGGCACTCCGAAATGGTATCAGAAACTCGGGATCGGTCTCAATACCAACATTACCGGCCTGACCAGTTTTTATGATTCTCTTTTCAGTTTCCGGCATTTGCTGGATACTTTCCAGTACGGAGCTCAGAATAATATTCCCATTTCACTCTCGCTTCCGCCGGTTGGCCCATTGCAGATTTCTCCGGGAGTGAGTTTTCAGAACCGGATATTGTCCAGGAAATATGACTTTAACTGGAACGACGCTTTGCAAAAAGTGGATACCAGTTTTAATAAAGGCGTTTATTTTGCCAACTCCCTTTCCTTCTCCCTTAGTTTCAGTACGGCCATTTTTGGAACCTTTCAGAATTTTGGTAAAAAGAGCAATATCCTGGGGATCCGGCATACCATCCGACCCACATTCGGGTTTTCTTATTCACCCGATCTGGCTGGCAGTTATTATAAGAATATACAGGTGGACGCGTTTGGACATTATCAGAATCTGAATCTTTATTCAGGAAATGTGTATTCCGGATTTTCGCCGGGAACATTTGGGGGGATCAATTTCGGGGTAGACAATAACCTGGAAATGAAAACCAAATCGAAAACGGATACCACGTCCGGGGCTAATCAGAAAATAAAACTGGTTGATGGTTTTGGATTCACCGGAAGTTATAATTACCTGGCTGATTCCTTTAAGTTATCCAATTTTAATATTTACTTCAGAAGCACCCTGTTTCAGAAAATCAATATTACTGCATCTACCGTACTCGATCCTTATCAGTATGATAGCCGGGGTTACCGGCTGGATAAGTATACCTGGCAGGGTAAGGGAGGTTTTAATCTGGGTCATATCACCGGCGGAAATATTGCCATCTCCACGTCCTTCAAGAGCAAACCCAAAGACACTAAGAAAGCAGAGGCGGAGAAAAAAGGAGAGGATAGTCAACTGCCCATGACCCTGGAAGAGCAGCAGGCTGAATTGAATTATATCCGGAATAATCCTGCAGAATTTGTCGATTTCAATATATCCTGGTCGGCAAACATTTCCTATTCACTCAATTTCAGCCGGGTACTAAAACCCGATTTCAGCGGATACAGCACCAGATTGAATTCATCCCTGATCCTTAACGGGGATTTCAACCTTACGGAGAAATGGAAAATGGGATTTAATACTTATTATGATGTAAAGAGCCTGAAGGTTCAATCCCTCACGGGTTTTCTTTCCCGGGACATGCATTGCTGGCAACTTTCCATCAATGTTACCCCGGTTGGCTTATACCGTTCATTCAGTATAACCCTCAATCCGAAGTCCGGTATCTTGCGGGATTTGCGCATCAACCGGAACCGGACATTCAATTAGGAGAATGACGTAAGATGTAGTTCTTCATCGTTTCATGTACACGGCTTTTCAGCTGCTCCACGGTTTCATCCGGTATGATTTTTATTTCAGGTAGAAAATCCATGTAGAGTTTTACAGGGAGCAGAAAAAATCCTTTGGTTGGCGGATTGGCTTTGCGACTGTTGAAAATAATCATGGGTATGACGGACTTGCCGCTGTTAAGCGCAAGCCGGAATGCACCATCATGAAATGGTTTGAGGGATTCGGACGTGCTGTTGCGCGTTCCTTCGGGATAAATACACATGTGCAGCCCCATGTCCAACACCTCGCGCATTTTCGCGAGACTATCACGCCTGCTTTTTTCACTTTTCCGGTCAACCAGAATACTTCCGGTTTTATAAATCAGTCCGAATAACGGGATCTTCGCCATCTCTGCTTTGGCAATTGTTTTATTGCCTCCGGGAATTCCGGGAGAGGAAACCGGAACATCAATCAACGCATTGTGATTGGAAACCACAATATACGTTTGGCCTTTCTGAAAATATTCGCGGCCTTTGATTTTCAGCGGACAGCCGACCAGAAATAAGAAGATATCCATCCATACCCTGGAATACCGGATGAAGCGGTTTGTTTTTTTGGGATCCTTCTGAAAATAACAAAAGGCGAAGAACGGGATCAGAAAAATAATCATGGTGCTGATGAAAACCACCGCGCCCCAGGCTGCCCAAACACGACCGAAAATATTTTTAATGGGTTGCATTATTTTTTTTTGAAAAAGGTTTCCGGAAACTACAATTTCCAGTCGATTGGATCAATCCCGTTTTTCATCAGGTATTCATTGGCTTTGGAGAAATGCCGGCATCCGAAAAATCCTTTGTCGGCTGAATAAGGAGAGGGATGAGCAGCCTTCAGTACCAGGTGTTTGGTTTCATCGATGAGTACTTGCTTTTCCTGGGCGAATTTCCCCCATAGCAAAAACACGATATTCCTTTTCCTGTCCGAAATTTTATGAATGACGGTATCGGTAAATTCACCCCAGCCATTTTGGGAATGACTCATGGGCGCTTTGGCCAGCACGGTCAGGGAGGCATTGAGTAAAAGAACACCTTGTTTGGCCCAGGGGGTAAGATTTCCGGTTTGCGGAACGGGAAGACCGATATCCGATTCCAGTTCTTTAAAAATATTCTGCAGGGAGGGTGGGGGACGAATACCATCCGGAACGGAAAAGCTCAAACCGTGAGCCTGACCCAATCCATGATAGGGATCCTGACCCAGCAGCACCACTTTTACCTGATCAAAAGGCGTTGTGTTAAACGCATTGAAAATAAGACTGCCTGGCGGAAAAATGGTTTTGCCCGCATTCTTCTCTGTTTTGAGAAAATGGACGATCTGCAAAAAATAAGGCTTTGAGAATTCGGAGTCTAGTACTTTTTTCCAGCCAGATTCTATTTGAACGGTCATACAGGATTTCTGATTAGTAACAAATGTATAATCATCTTTAACATAAAATCAATTATTCATATACCCTAACTTTGTCAGGGGTATCTTACAACTATAAAATGATGCATTATGAAATACAGAAATCTCGGGAAAACAGGACAAAAGCTGTCTGCTATCGGACTGGGATGCATGGGTATGAGCTTTGCCTATGGTCCGCGTGACGATGAGGAGTCTATTGCCACACTAAATCGCTCGCTGGAACTCGGAATCAATTTCTGGGATACGGCGGACATGTACGGATTTGGGCATAATGAAGAGCTGATTTCGAAAGTACTGGTGCCAAACCGCAATAAAATATTTCTGGCAACCAAATTTGG